>NZ_JBXWRD010000044.1:0-34957 GCF_059612725.1 Ruegeria sp. YKSF070
GAGACCGATTTTGGCGGCTATCAGGGCGATTTCAACACCCGCAATGCGCTGGTCACGCTGGCGCATGACTGCCGCCGGCCCGAGCTGTTCCGGCCGCAGATATTCGCCGCAATCGAGCTTTACAGCCATGGCGATTTCGACCCCGCCCGCACCACCGGCGCCTGGGCGGGCGAGATCGGCATGGTGCAGATGCTGCCGCGCGATATCCTTGAAAACGGCGTCGACGGCGATGGCGACGGGCATGTGACCCTCAAGACCTCGGCCCCCGATGCGCTGATGTCGGGCGCGCGGATGCTGTCGCATCTGGGCTGGCGTCCGAACGAGCCCTGGCTGCAAGAGGTCACCCTCCCCGCCCGGATGGACTGGTCGCTGAGCGGGCCGGGCAAGCCGCGTAACACGGCGGACTGGCAGGCCATGGGCGTGCGCCCACGCGCGGGCGACCTAGCCGATCTGCCTGCCTCGCTGATCCTGCCGCAGGGCCACAAGGGGCCGGCCTTTCTCGCCTATCCCAATTTCGACGTCTATTTCGAATGGAACCAGAGCTTTGTCTATGTGCTGACGGCGGCCTATTTCGGCACAAGGCTGGAGGGCGGGCAGGTCTATGACGCCGGCAATCCCGCGCCCGGGCTGGACGGCGCGGGAATGAAAGCGCTGCAACAGAAGTTGCAGGCGCGCGGCCATGACGTGGGCAAGATCGACGGTATCCTGGGCGCAGGCACACGCGCAGCCGTACAGGCCGAACAGGCCCGGCTGGGCCTGCCCGCCGACGCCTGGCCCACGGCAGAGCTGCTCAACCTGTTGTGAGGGCCCGCCTCACTCTGGCCGGACCGGATACCGCTCGCCCGCTTCGGTGATCAGCAGCAGCCGGGTGCCGTTCAGGACGTAGAGGTCACAGCGGCTGAGGCCGTTGCGGAACAGAGTGCAGATGCTGCCATCCTCGGCGATGTGATAGGTCCCGAACGCAGTTCCGCCACCATTGGCCGGGGAATAGGTGTAGGAAAACGAGCCCCCCGCAGAATAGGTCGAGCGGCCATCGTCGTAGAAGGTCAGCGTGCGCCCGGCCAGCGCCTGTAGCTCCGCAGCATTCAGGGGGCGGTCACCCTCTTTCAGGCGCCATTCGGTGGCCATCAACGGGGTCGTGAAAAGGGTGCAGGCAAGGGCAAGGCGCAGGATCATGGGTCAAACCTAGTCCGGCAGCCCCTGCGCCCCCAGTCACGTTGCGGTGAGGCGGATCAGGCGACCAGCGCCTCGGCCTTCTTGAGGTCGACCGAGACCAGCTGGCTGACGCCCTTCTCCTGCATGGTGACGCCGAACAGCCGGTCCATCCGCGCCATGGTCACCGCGTGGTGGGTGATGATCAGGAACCGCGTGTCTGTCTGGCGGCACATCTCGTCCAGCAGATCGCAGAACCGGGTCACGTTGGCATCGTCAAGCGGCGCGTCGACCTCGTCGAGCACGCAGATCGGCGCCGGGTTGGCCAGGAAGACCGCAAAGATCAGCGCCATAGCGGTCAGCGTCTGCTCGCCCCCCGACAAGAGCGACAGGGTCGACAGTTTCTTGCCCGGCGGCTGGCACATGATCTCCAGCCCCGCATCCAGCGGATCGTCGCTTTCGACCATGACCAGATTGGCCTCGCCGCCGCCAAACAGGTGGCGGAACAGCATGGCAAAGTTCGAATTGACCTGCTCAAATGCAGTGAGCAAGCGCTCGCGCCCCTCGCGGTTGAGGCTGGCGATGCCGCTGCGCAAGGTCTTGACCGCCTCTTCCAGATCGCCCTTTTCCTTGGACAGCGAGTCGAATTCTTCCTGCACCTCGCGCGCGTCCTCTTCGGCGCGCAGGTTGACCGCGCCCATGGCGTCGCGCTGGCGTTTGTGACGGTTGACCTCGGCCTCAAGCGCGTCACTGTCGGGCATGGCGTCCGGCTCAACCGCCAGCTTCGCCAACAGCTGGTTCGGGGTCAGTTGCTGTTCCTCGGCGATGCGTTCGGCGGCGGCCTGCATGGTCTCGCGGGCGGCCTCGGCCCGGGCCTCGGCGGCTGCCCGGCCCTCGCGGGCCTCGGACGCCAGACGCGCCGCCTCGCGCTCGGCCAGGGCCGCCTCGCGGTGTTTCGTCTCGCCTGAGGCGAGCCGATCCGCGGCCTCGGCCCTGCGAGCCTCGGCCGTTTCAGTTTGCTCCGCCAGGTCCTCACGCGCTTCGGCAATCTCGCCGGGCACCTGCATCGCTTCGGTCAGTTCTTCCTCCGAGGCGACCTTGCGTTCTTCCAGCTCGGCAATGCGCTTGCCCGCGGTTTCCAACCGGTGGCGCCAGCCGCTGAGGTCCTTGGTGACCTCCTGGCTGCGCTTGGTGCGGGCCTCGCCCTCGCGGCGCACCTCGTCATGGGTCGAGCGGTGGGTCAGCATGGTGATCCGCGCCGCCTCGACCGTGTGGCGGATATCCTCGACCGAAGCGCGGGCGGTGTCGAGATCGCCCAGATCAGCCAGCCCGGCCTCAGCCTCGCGCAGCTGCGCGCGGGCGGCCATCGCGTCTTCCTTGTGGCGGGTGACGGCCAGGCCCAACGTTTCCAAACGCCCCTGGGCCAGGTTGCGCTCGGCCTCGGCCCGGCTTTGGGCGCGGGCGGCATCGGCCATGCGCTGATCGGCGGCACGGCGGGCCTCACGGGCCTGACGGTCGGCCTCGGTCACCTCGCGCAGGCGCTGCGACAGGCGGTCATGGGCGGCGCGCGCGCCTTCGGCCCGAGCGCTGACCTGGGCCAGTTCCTGCTTCAACGCCTCCAACCGGTTGAGCTGTTCCAGCCGCATCGCCGCCGCGCTGGGGGCGTCCTGCGCCCAAGCGCGGAACCCGTCCCAGCGCCACAGATCGCCCTCGAGACTGACCAGCCGCTGACCGGGTTTCAGAGCCGCTTGCAGGCGGGCGCCGGTGGCGATATCGACCAGACCGATCTGCGCGATGCGGCGGCTCAGCCGGTCGGGCCCGGACACATGCCGCGCCAGCGGGTCGGCGCCTTCGGGCAGCGGTTGGCCCTGCGTGTAATCGGGCAGGTCAAGCCAGCCCGAGGGCCCCTCGCCCTCGACCAGCGGTGCGCGCAGGTCATCGGCCAGCGCCGCGCCCAGCGCCTTTTCATAGCCCGGCTCAACCCGCATCAGGTCGAGCACATGCCCGCCCTCGGCGGTGTCACGCTCGACCAGCTTGGCCAGCGCGCCGGTTTCGGCGCGGATGGCACCCAGCTCGCCCTCCGCCTCGGACAGCTGCGCGCGGGCCTCGGCCTCGCGCGCCTGGGTCTCGCCACGCAGCTCGTCAGCGGCGGCCAGCGCCTCTTCGGCGGCCTCGGCGGCTTCGACAGCCTCTTCGGCAGCACTCTCGGCGCTCTCATAGGCCTCGCCTGCGCGCTCCAGCGCCGCGTGGGCCTCCGCGACCGCGCCCTGGGCGCGGGTCTCCTCGGCCTCGGAGCGGGCCAGTGTCTTGCGGCTGTCCTCGACCAGGCGCTGCGCCGACTGGTGGCGGGCGGCCAGTCGCGCCACATCCTCGGTCACCTGGCTCAGATGATCCTCGCGCTCTTGCAGGACAGCGGCCGCCTCGCGGGCCAGTTCCGCCGCCTCGGCCAGCCGGTCGGCATGGCCGGCCCCGGCCTTGGACAGTTCGCGCGCCTCCCATTCCAACCGCTCGATCGTGTCGCCCGCGTCGCGGTTCAGCCCGGTCTCTCGCTCGATATCGCGGCCCAGCTGGGCGATGCGCGCGGTCAGAACCTCGATCTGCTGGCGGGCGCGCTGCTCCTGATCGTTGAGCGTGTCGCGCTGCACATGCATGCGCTGGAGCACGGCACCGGCGATCGCCTCTTCCTCACGCAAGGGGGGCAGCGCCGCCTCGGTCTCGGCGCGCAGCGCTTCGGCCTGACGCGCGGCCGCCTCGGCACGAGAGGCATCGAGGGTGCGGTGACGCAACACTTCTTCGGCCTTCGCGCGCGCCTCGTCGGCATCGCGCCAGCGGCGATAGAGCAGCTGCCCTTCGGCCAGCCGCAGCTGTTCCCCGATCTCGCGATAGCGCGCCGCCTGCCGGGCCTGCCGCGCCAGTTGCGCCAGCTGGGTGCCCAGCTGTTCCAGCACATCGTCAACGCGGGTCAGGTTGGTCTCGGTGCCTTTCAGCTTCAGCTCGGCCTCGTGCCGCCGCTGATAGAGGCCCGAAATCCCCGCCGCCTCTTCCAGGATGCGGCGGCGCGATGTGGGTTTGGCGTTGATCAGCTCGGCGATCTGACCCTGCCGCACCAGCGCCGGGGAATGCGCCCCGGTCGAGGCATCGGCAAACAGGATCTGGATGTCACGGGCGCGCACATCCTTGCCATTGGCCTTGTAGGCGCTGCCCACATCGCGGGTGATGCGGCGCACGATTTCCAACTGGTCGGCATCGTTGAACCCCGAGGGCGCCAACCGCTCGGAGTTGTCCAGCAATAGTGTGACCTCGGCAAAGTTACGCGCCGGGCGCGAGGAGGCACCCGCAAAGATCACGTCCTCCATGCCGCCGCCGCGCATCGCCTTGGGGCGGTTCTCGCCCATCACCCAGCGCAGCGCCTCGAGCAGGTTGGACTTGCCGCAGCCATTGGGGCCCACAATACCGGTCAGCCCGTCCGCGATGATCAGATCGGTCGGGTCAACAAAGCTTTTGAAGCCGGTCAGTTTGAGCCTGTTGAAACGCAAGTGCGGGCGGCTTTCGGTGATTCCAGTGTCCCGACAGCCTGCCCGGGCCGCTTGCCGCCTGTCAACGCCTCACCCCCATCATCTGGAGGGCTGGGCAGAGTTATCCCCAATATATGGCGATCTCCGGCCTAATAGGGCGTGCATTCGAAATCGGTATACTCGGTGTCACCGCTGGTCCAGCTGTCCACCTCGAAACAGTCGAACCGCAACATCGTCGCGGGCAGCGCCCAGTTGGCCGGGCGCCCGTCGCAGCTGAGGACGCCGGTCGCCACAGCCTGATCGCCCAGCACACCAACCACCCGGCAGCCCGAGACCTGCGCCATGGCAAAGCCGGCCCGCTCGCGGATCGGGCCAAAGCGGGGGGCGTATTGCGGGTTGACGCGGATCGCCTCGGCCAGATTGCCGCGCACCCGCACGTCGAACACGCTGCCGCCCACATCGACACGGGTCGCAGGCAGGCCCCGGAACTCTCGCCCGGGGCCGCCGCAACCGGCCAGCAACACGATGAGAGAGAGCAGGCGGAGCATGGCCGCACTCTGCATCATTTCCGGTTAACAGAGGGTTTCACCCGGTGCGCAACAACTTGCCCAGCCGGGCCATCCCCTCTTCGATCATCTCCTCGGAGGCGCAGGAGAAGCTGAGGCGCAGCGTATTGGCGCCCGACCCATCGGCAAAGAACGCGCGCCCGGGCACAAAGGCCACCCGTACCGTGTCCAGCGACCGGGCCAGCAGCGCGGCCCCGTCCATGCCCAGGGGCAGGGTCAACCAGACGAACATGCCGCCCTCGGGGCGGGTCCAGTCGACGCCCTCGGGCATGTGTCGGGCCAGCGCCGCCAGCATCGCGTCGCGGCGGCGGCGATAGGTGGCGCGCAGGCTGGCGACATGGCTGTCGAACAGGGTTTCGGCCACCCGATGAATGGCGATCTGGTTGATGGTCGAGGAATGCAGGTCGGCGGCCTGTTTCATCAGCACCAACTGCCGGATCACCGCCTGCGGCGCCACCACCCACCCCACGCGAAGGCCGGGCGAAAGCGTCTTGGAGAAGGACCCGCAATAGAGCGTCCGGCAGGCTTCGATAGAACCCTTGCGCGCAATCTCAAGCGCCAGGATCGGCGGCACCGGCGCACCATCATAGCGCAGCGCCTGATAGGCCGCGTCCTCGATCACCGCGCAGTCCAGCGTCTCTGCCAAGTCCAGCAGCCGTTCGCGCCCGGCCTTATCCACCGTTTCGCCCGTCGGGTTGGCGAAATCGGCCGAGAGATAGGCCATCTTGACCCGTCCACCGGCAGCCTCGGCCGAGGCGCGGTAATCTTCGGGCGCGCGGTTGGTGTTGATGTGCAGCCGATCATAGGCCGGTTCATAGGCGTTGAACGCCGCCAGCGCGCCCAGATAGGTGGGCCAGCCCACCAGCGCGGTATCGCCGGGCGACAGGAACAGCTTGCCCAGATAATCGAGCGCCTGCTGCGAACCCGAGGTGACCAGGATGTTGTCGGCGCCGCAGGGCACGCCCAGCGTACCCATATGATCGGCCAGCCAGCGGCGCAGCGGCAGGTACCCCTCGCTCACCGAGTATTGCAGCGCCTGCGCCTGGTGTGCAGGTGTCAGCGCCTCGGCAAAGGCATTTGCAAAGGCCTCGGCCGGGAACAGCGCCGGATCGGGGATTCCTCCGGCAAAGGACAGGATATCGGGCTGGTCGAGCAGTTTCAGCAACTCGCGGATTTCCGATGCCTTCAGCCGCCCCGCCCGCGTGGCAAAGATTTCTTCCAGACTCATACCCCGGTCCTCCCTGTGATCAGCGCGAGACTAGAAAGCGGGAAATTTAAGTCAACAATTCTGACCAATGTTACAGAGGACGTGAACGCGCCCTGTTGCGTCCCGCCGCGCCCGGTCATATGTTTTGACCACATTCAGAGGCCCCGCCCGCATATGCCATTCCAGAAAGTCCAACCCGAAAAACTGTCGACCTCGGTCGTGCGCCAGATCGAGATGCTGATCCTGCAAGGTATCCTGCGCCCCGGCGAACGGCTGCCCGCCGAACGTGACCTGGCCGAGCGGCTGGGCGTGTCGCGACCCTCGCTGCGCGACGCGGTGGCCGAATTGCAGGAACAAGGTCTGCTGGTGTCGCGCGCGGGTTCGGGCATCTTTGTGGCCGAGGTTCTGGGCAATGCCTTCTCGCCCGCGCTGACCCGACTGTTCGCCTCGCATGAAGAGGCGATGTTCGACTATCTCTCGTTCCGCCGCGATATCGAGGGGCTGGCCGCCGAACGCGCGGCGCGGCTAGGCTCGGAAAGCGACCTCAAGGTGATCCAGGCAATCTTTGACAAGATGGTCGAGGCGCATAAACGCGGAAGGAGCGAGGACGAGGCCCGGTTGGATGCCGAGTTTCACATGGCGATCATCGAGGCCAGCCACAACGTGGTGATGCTGCATATGCTGCGCTCGATGTTCGACCTGCTGCGGCAGGGCGTGTTCTATAACCGCAAGATCATGTTCCACCAGCGTACCACGCGCGAGGCGATCCTGGACCAGCACCGCGCCATCAACGCAGCCTTGCAAGAGCGCGACCCGGCAGGTGCCCGCGCCGCCGTGTCCGACCATCTGAGCTATGTCGAGCAATGTCTGGCCGATCAGGAAAAGGCCGAACGCAACGAGGCCATCGCCCGGCAACGGCTGGAACATGAGGCCGGGCGTAGCTGAACTGCGCCCCGACAACTACCCTGACAACATCTTTGGAAACGAAAAACCCGACCATCGGCCGGGTTTTCCAGATCGGTATATGCTGTTGACGTCAGTGCAGCTTGGCACCCGCATCGGCAATGCCGGCATCGATCAGCTTGTTGGCCTCGGTCGCAGTCATGCTGCTGGCGATCACATCGCCGGCAGCGGCAACCGCGATAGCGATGGCCCGGTCGCGCACGTCCTTGACCGCTGCCGCCTCGGCCGAGGCGATCTGGTCCTGGGCGGCGGCCAAACGGCGGGCGATCGACGCCTGCAGATCCACCTTCGCCTGCTCCGCTGCACGCTCTGCTTCGTCCTTGGCCGCAGCCACGATGGCATCGGCCTGGCCCTGCATTTCCTTCTGCTTGCGCTCGAAGGAGGCCAAGAGGCTTTGCGCTTCTTCACGCAGCTTACGTGCTTCGTCCAGGTCCGACTGGATGCCTTCGGCGCGCTTGTCCAGCGCCCCGCCGATCATCGACGGCACTTTGAAGTAGAACAGGACCGCGACAAAGACGAGGAACGCAATGGTCACCACGAAATCGGTGTTCTTCAGCGAGAAGAACGGGCCGCTCGCTGCAAGTGCCGGGCTGGCGATACCAGCGATCAGGACAAGGCTCAGGACAGGGACGAGAATGTTACGCATGTCTCTTATCCTTTCATCCGCTGCTCGACGGCACCGGCAACAGAGGCCACGTCGGCCTTGCCACCCAGCGCATCGACCAGTGCCTCGGCGGTATCCTTGGCAACCGCTTCGATACTTTCCAGCGCACCGGCACGGATACCGGCAATCACCTTCTCCGATTCAGCGGCCTTGGCGGCAATCTCGGCATCGGCCTTGGCGATGGCGTCGTTCAGGCCTGCCTGAATTTCGGCACGGGCCTCGGCGGCGATACGCTGTGCCTCGGCGCGGGCATCGGCAAGCGCCTTGATATAGGCTTCTTCCGCTGCGGCGGCCTTGGCTTTCAGGTCTTCTGCAGCGGCGAGGTCGTTTGTGATGGTCCCCTGACGCTCGGCCAAGATCGCCGCGATACGCGGCAGGGCCACGCGCGACAGGACCAGAAAGACGACGACCAGCGTGATGACAAGCCAGAAGATCTGGTTCGGGAACCAGTCGAAACACAGCTGCGGCATGCCGATGGCAGAGCCATGGGAATCGACGCAGGTGCTGACAGCTCCGGTTGTTTCAGTCGCCATGTTGTCCTCCGTCGGAACGTTGTCTTTACAACAGGTGGGCCGCTATGGCCTGGGCCCACCTGCGCGTAAGGATCAGGTTCCGCGAATTAGACGGCGAACATCAGCAGCAGAGCGACGAGGAACGCGAAGATCCCCAGGGCTTCTGCGAATGCGATGCCGATGAACAGGGTCGCGGTTTGCGACGCGGCGGCCGAGGGGTTGCGCAGGGCGCCGGCCAGGAAGTTGCCGGCCACGTTGCCCACACCGATTGCGGCTGCGCCGGAACCGATTGCTGCCAGGCCTGCGCCGATATGTGCGAGATCGCCTTCCATGATGTGTCTCCTTACGATTGGAAGTTGAATGTCAGGGTGTTGGATACACAGGGCGGGCACGGGCCCGCCGCTGAGATTAGTGATGCGGGTGCAGCGCGTCCTTGAGGTAGACGCAGGTCAGGATGGTGAACACATAGGCCTGGATAAAGGCCACCAGCACCTCGAGACCGTACATGGCGGTGATCGCCAGAACCGAAACCGGGCTGATCGCGGCGATGGCAGCAAAGCCTGCGAAAACCTTGATCACCGCGTGGCCTGCCATGACGTTGCCGGCAAGACGGATGGAGTGGCTGACGGGGCGCACGAAGTAGGAAATCAGTTCGATGATCGCCAGAATCGGGCGCAAGGCCAGCGGCGCGCTCGACACCCAGAACAGGCTCAGGAACCCGGCGCCGTTCTTAACGAAGCCCAGGATGGTCACGGTCAGGAACACCGCCAGCGCCAGCACCATGGTCACCGCGAAATGCGAGGTGGTGGTGAACGACTTGGGCAGCAGGCCCAGGAAGTTGGCGGTCACGATGAACATGAACAGGGTCATGACATAGGGGAAATATTTCACCCCGTCCTTGCCGCAGATGTCCTCGACCATCTTGTAGATGAAACCATAGGCCAGTTCCGCGATCGACTGCATGCGGCCCGGAACGATGGCGCGCTTCGAGGTGCTCAGCACCAAGAGACCGATGATCGCCAGCACCGCCAGACCCATCCACAGGGTCGAGTTGGTGATGGTGAACATGCCCACCGCGCCGTCGCCAAACAGCGGCTTGACGATGAACTGATCCATCGGGTGGAAGACCAGGCTACCACCCTCTGCTGCCTTGTCTGCGGCCTGTGCTTCGCTTGCCACGTCTAGTCCCTCTCGTCTCTCTCGACCGCTGCCTGCGCGGCTTCGGCCTCTGTCTTCGCCTGGATCTCGCGCGCGCTGCGGAGCATGACATTCACCCCGGCGCCAAGACCCAGCAATGTGAACAGCACCAGGAATATCGGGATCGTCCCGAACAGGCTGTCCAGCCCGTACCCGATGCCAAAACCGATCCCCAGACCGGAAACCATCTCGATCACCATTCGCCAGGCCAATTCGCCTTGGGCATGGCTTGCATCCGCGCGTTTGGTGCCGGTTTCGCGGGCCTTCTTGGCCGCTTCGATCCGCGCCTCAAGCTGCGTCAATCGCTGCTTTTGGTCGTCTTCGGTCACGGGCGGCACCCCTACGCAGTCTTGGGCATGTGCTAAGGGGGCCGGGGCACAGAGTCAACGCCTCTGTCACCTCAGCAATTCCAAACCCAACCCATTGAAATAAAAATGCATTTATCACCCTCCAAAACAGGGTGCAAATGCGCCGCAGGCAAGTCCGGGACCAAAACCGCCAGAAATGTATATTCAACCAAACGGTTGACGATCCACGCCGCATATGGTTCTGCCAGATCATGTCAGACCCGCTCGACGATGTCTTTTCGGCGCTTGCCGACCCCACAAGGCGCGCGATCCTCGCGATGCTGCTCGAGGATGACATGGCCGTGACCGATGTGGCCGAACCGTTCGAGATGTCGCTTGCGGCGGTGTCAAAGCATCTGACCATCCTCACCCGCGCCGGGCTGATCACGCAAGAAAAACGCGGCCGGGTGAAATGGTGCAAGCTGGAACCAGACGCGCTGCGGCAGGCCTCGGTCTGGATGCAGGGGTTCGGTCAGTTCGAGCCGGTCAATCTGGATGCGTTCGAGCGCTTTCTTGCGACGGAACTGGGCGAAGACGCCCAACCGGGCGGATGAGCCGCCCGGCTATCCCCGCCGCGTCGGTGTTTCCAACAGCATGACCAGCGCCACCACCGTCATAGCGATCCCCACCAGCACCAGTCCGCCCGGCGCGCCATTGCCCAGCGCGATCTCCCAGCAGATCACCCAGGTCGGGGTCAGGTAGGTATAGGCCATCACCTTGGCCGAGGGCAGTCGCAGGGTGGCGAATTGCAGCAGCACAAATGTCATCGCGCTGGCGCAGATCGACACATACAAGAGCCCGATCCAGACGATGGGGGGCAGCGCCGCCCAATCGGTCGACCGCAGGTTCCCCCAGCCATAAAGGGTCAGCAGCAGACAGCCCGCCACCAGCATTCCCAGCGTGAACACCACCGCGGGCTCACCCCGGTTCAGCCGCCGCACCATCGGCGTATAGATCGCATGCGCCACGCAGCCCCAGAAATAGGCGATCTCACCCCGTCCGATCTGAAATGCCTTGAGCGCGGCCCAGTCGGCGCGAAAGATCACCCACAGCGCGCCTCCTGCCCCGATCGCGAGCGCCAGCGCCATGCGCGGCGTGGTGACCTGCCGCAGCAGCACCCAGCCCGCAACCGCCGACAGAACCGGGGTCAGGGTGAACACAGCCGCCGCGCTGACCGGCGGTGCCGTCTTCAGCCCCTCGAACATCAGAACGAAATAGGCGGCGAACAGCCCGCCCAGCAGCGCATAGCGCCAAGGCGCCCGTAACGCCGCGCGCGGAATGCCGGTCGTAGCCGCCGCCGCGATGCCAATCACCACCGCGGCAATCCCGAACCGCACCGCGTTCAGCGCCGCCGGAGCGATCTCGTTGGCCACCATCGAACCAAGCGAGAAGCTGCCTGCCACCAGCGCCGAAAAGCAGAGCATCGCCAGATGACCCCGCCCCTCGGGACTCAGACCTCCCATTCGCGCGCGGCCTGCTTGAGGAACTTCAGAAAGCTCTGCACCTTGGGCGTGCGATGCAGGTCGACATGGGTCACGAGCCACAGCTTGCCCGACCATTCCTCTTCTGCAGGGAGCATCTCGATCAGATCCGGGTCGCGCGCGGCGGCCCAGCGCGACACAAAGCCGATCCCGGCCCCCGCCCGCACCGCGTGCCCGGCGGAGTAGGTATCGGAACAACGAAACGAAATCGCCTCGGGCGGCACGTTCTGGCGCAGCCAGATATAGAAAGGTGCCCGGCTGTTCTCGTCATCGCTGCCGACAAACTCGTGGTTTTTCAGGTCCTCGGGTCCCTTGAGCATCCCGCGCCGCGCCACATAGCCCCGGCTGGCATAAAGCCCCACCTCCTGATCGATAAAGGGTTGCACCACGTTGTCGGGCTGGTCGGGCACCCGCCCGGCCCGGATCGCCACATGCGCCTCGCCATATTCCAGCCGGAACAGGCGCGCGCCGGTCAGATATCGCACAATCAGACCCGAATGCTTGCGCTGGAACGCCCCCAGCACTGGTACCACCAGCGGCGCCAGCGATTCCAATGAGGTTACCACCAGCTCACCCGAGACATCGTCGCCCACACCCTTGAGCCGCCCGACAAGCTGACTGAACTGATCGTCGGTCGCCTGCGCCACCCTGAGCAGGTCCAGCCCCGCCTCGGTCGGGGTATAGCCGCGCGCGTGGCGCTGGAACAGCTTGACGCCCAGCCGCGCCTCGATCGCGTCGATATGGCGGATCACGGTGGCATGATGCACACCCAGCACCTCGGCGGCACCACTGACGGTTCCCATGCGTGCCACCTGATAGGCGGTCCGCACCTCATCCCAATTCTCCATGCGGCTTAGGGCCTCAAACTGTGCAGATTTCAACAATTACCGACAGTTTTCCTGCGCTACGTTCGCCTCTGCAACACAAATCTTCCCTCGCAGGGTTTGTGCTGGCAATTTCGCGCCTCCCGCGCGACCCTGTCCAGACCCCACCAACCCGGAGGCCCCATGAAGAAGATCGGCATACTCGGCGGCGTCGGCTGGCCCTCGACCATCGACTATTACAGGGCCATTGCGCAGGGGGCCGGCCGCTTCTTTGCCGCGCGTGGCCATGGAACGCCGCTGCCGATTCCACCGATGACCATCGAATCCGTCACCCAGGCGCAGACCCGCGCCCTGCGTGGCCGCCCGGGGGACGAGGCCAGCTGGGCCGACTTCGACGCGGTCTTCCGCAACGCCCTGCTGACCCTTCAGGGGGCGGGCTGCGATTTCGCGGTGATTGCCTCGAACACGCCACATGCGCGGCTGCATGCGATCCGCCGGGGGGTCGAGATGCCGGTCCTGTCGATCTATGACGCCACCGCACGCGCCACAGCCGAAACCGGCTGCGCCCGGGCCCTGGTTCTGGGCACCTCCGTCACCATGCAGGCAGGCGACTATGCCAGCGCGCTCGCCGCAGAGGGAATCACGGCGAACCCCGCCCTGCCCTTTGAGGACATCGCCGAAATGCAGGCGCTGATCGACGAAGACCTTTACGCAGGCGTCTCGGAAAACGCGCGCCCGCGCCTGCTGGCCTTTTGCGACCGCCACGCCGAACCGGGCACCGCGATCCTGCTGGCCTGTACCGAACTGCCACTGGCCTTTCCCGACCATGTGGACGACATCACCTTTCGCGCCGGCGGGCATCTCTTCGTCAACCCCTCGGCTGCCCATGTCGCCGCCGCCCTCGACATGGCGCTGGCGGACGAGGTCTGACCCCCTGCTTCTTTCTGGTTGAAAATACTCGCGCCGCAGGCACGCGCCGTCAGGCGCGTTCGGCTCCGTCCAGCCAGGTCACCTCGCACCCGATGCGGTCGAGAAACGCCATCAGGTCCGCGCGCGCCATCGCGATTGTGCGATCATTGACCAGCGGATGCATATAGACCACCTCGGCCTCGCGCACCGCCGCATCCATCATCAGCCTGACCCCCTGCCCAACCCCGTTGATCATCGCCAGCGGGCTGACCGCACCCGGCCAGATACCCAGATTCTGCAACAGCCGGTCCGCCGAGCCAAAGGACAGGTTGCCCGCGCCCAGAACCGCGCCCAGCGCCTTCAGGTCGATCTCACGATCCTGCTCCAGCGTCACCAGATAGTTGCGCTTCTTCTTGTCGCGCAGGTACAGATTCTTGATCCGGAACGCCCGTTCTCCGGGCCGGGTCAGCTCCCCCTCGACCGCCTTGGCGTCTTCGACCGTTCTGAGCGGCACATGGGTAAACAGTCGATAGGCCAGTCCCCAGTCGTCAAGCTGGCCAAGCAGCGCGTCCGAGGAAACGGGCAATGTGTCCTGATAGGCCGAAGAGGCGTCCATGGTAGGGTTCCCTGACAAGTCAATCCACCCCTCTTGCCGCGAACCCAATTGCCTCGCAACCCATGGCGCGACCAGTTCACCGCGCGTTGCGTCGTTCGCCCACCAATGAACTCAATGAGGAAAGAATTCCAAGCCTTAGCCCAACACATCAAAATTACTGTTTGTTTGCAAACAAACAACCATGAAGATAAAGTCACGACGTTCCAACAAGCGGCTATCTTTCGGGAAAACTTCCCATCACCCCCTATGGCCAGCGGCGTCAAATACCCCTATTTCAACGCCACCCCCTCGCAACTGGCAGGACCTATCGCCCCGTGTTCGACCTTCCCGCAATGCGTGCCGGCCTCGCCGACAAGTATGACCTTGCCCCATCGCCCACACTCGCCGCAGAGATGAGCGCGGAATACGCCCGAATGGCGCGTGTGGTCACCCCCGCCGACTGGGCCATCCATGCGCCCTATGTCCGCGCCATCAACCAGCTCAAGGCCGAACGCGGCGCCGTGATCCTGGGCCACAACTACATGACGCCGGAGATTTATCACGGCATTTCCGATTTCGTCGGCGACAGCCTTCAACTGGCGATCGAAGCCACCCGCACCGATGCCGATGTGATCGTGCAATGCGGCGTGCATTTCATGGCGGAGACCTCCAAGATCCTCAGCCCCGACAAGACCGTCTTGATGCCCGATATGGAGGCGGGCTGTTCGCTGGCCGAAAGCATCACCGCCGACGGCATCGCCCAGATGCGAGCGAAATATCCCGGCGCGCCGGTTGTGTCCTATGTGAACACCACCGCCGAGGTAAAGGCCGCCTCGGATATCTGCTGCACCTCCTCCAACGCCGCCCAGATCGTGGCCGCCCTGCCCGAGCACACGATCATCATGACCCCCGACCAATACCTGGCCCAGAACGTGGCAGCCCAGGTACCGCAAAAGAACGTGGTCTGGTGGGAGGGGTCGTGCATCGTGCACGAGCAATACAGCGCCCGCGACCTGCGCGACTTCCGCGAATGGAACCCTGGCACCCGGCTGATCGCCCATCCCGAATGCCCCCCCGATGTGGTGGCCGAGGCCGATTTCTCGGGCTCGACCAGCGGCATCATCGACTATGTCACGCGGGAGATGCCACAAAAGGCGCTGCTGATCACCGAATGTTCGATGGCCTCGAACATCGCCGATGCCCTGCCCGAGGTCGATTTTGTCGGCCCCTGCAACATGTGCCCCTATATGAAGAAGATCACGTTGGAAAAGGTGCTTTATGCGCTCGATAACATGACCGGTCAGGTCGAGGTCGACCCAACCGTCGCCCAACGGGCGCGGCTGGCGGTGCAGCGGATGATCGACCTCAGCCGGCAACTGGGGGTCTGAGGCCCCGATGCAGGACCTGCGCACCGACCGCGTGGTCATCATCGGCGCCGGGCTGGCCGCGATCTATGCGGCACTGAAACTGGCGCCCCACCCGGTGCTGATGATCTCGCCCGATCCGCTGGGCCATGGCGCCAGCTCGGCCTGGGCGCAGGGCGGCGTGGCCGCCGCGATGGACCCCGCCGACACGCCCGAGGCGCATGCGCGCGACACGCTGCGCGCAGGCGCGGGAACGGTGCTGCAAGAGGTGGCCGATTACGTCACCCGGGCCGCACGCGCGCATATCCTCGACCTCACCGATCTGGGCACCACCTTCGACCGCACCCGCGACGGCGGCTATGTGATGTCGCGCGAGGCGGCGCATTCAGCCGCCCGCGTGGTGCGGGTCAAGGGCGATCAGGCCGGGGCCGAGATCATGCGCGCCCTGATCGCGGAGTTGCGGCAGACCCGGTCGGTCCAGGTCCTCGAAGGCGCCCAGGTCGCACGCCTGCTGGTCGAGGCCGGGCGGGTCACCGGCGTCTGCCTCACCTCGGCCGCGCCTGAGGGGTCGGCCCCCGTCACCCTGCACGCACCCGCCGTGCTGCTGGCGGCGGGCGGGGCGGCGGGGCTTTATGCCCAGACCACCAATCCCGCCCGCATCCGGGGTCAGGCGCTGGGCATGGCCGCCCGCGCGGGTGCGCGGATCGCCGATGCCGAATTTGTACAGTTCCACCCCACCGCCATCGCCACCGGCGCCGATCCCGCGCCCTTGGCGACCGAGGCGCTGCGCGGCGAGGGCGCGATCCTGATCGACCAGCATGGCCAGCGCTTCATGTCCGCGCTGCATCCCGACGGCGAACTGGCGCCGCGCGACGTGGTCGCCCGCGCCGTCTATCTGCAAACACAGGCGGATAATGCCCCCGCGCTGGATACCCGCGCGGCCATCGGCGCGCATCTGCCCACCCTGTTTCCCGCCGTCGCCCGCGCCTGTGCCGAGGCTGGACTTGACCCGCTCTCTGCCCCGATCCCGGTGGTGGCGGCAGCGCATTTCCATATGGGAGGCGTGGCCGCCGACCTAGATGGGAAAAGCAGCCTGCCGGGCCTCTGGGTCTGTGGCGAGGCCGCCTCGACCGGGTTGCATGGCGCCAACCGGCTGGCCTCGAACGGGCTGCTGGAGGCGCTGGTCTTTGCCCGCGCCTGCGCCCGCGACATCGCCCGGCAGGTGCGCCAGACCGTTGCGGCGCGGGTCGATATCACCTTTGCCCCCGGCGGTAATGCGCCCGATGCGCAGGCGGTTGCCGAACTCCGCCGGATCATGACCGATCATGTGGGCGTGGTCCGCGATGGTGACGGGTTGCGCCGCGCCCTGCGCGCCATCGCGCAGATCGAGGCCGCGCATCCCCCTTGCGACGCGCTTGCCAACATGACCGCCACCGCCACGATGATTGCCGCCGCCGCCCTGATGCGGCAGGAAAGCCGCGGCGCGCATTACCGCACCGATTTCCCGCAGGCCGCGCCCGGCCCCGGCCAGCGCTCGGACCTGACGCTGGAGCAGGCGCTGGCGCTGCGCAACACGCTTTGACCCAAGGACCCGCCATGACCCATGCCCCCCTGCCCGACCTGATCCTGGAACCGCTGGTGCGCGCCGCGCTGATGGAGGATCTGGGAACCTATGGCGACATCACCACCCGCACCGTGATCGCACCCGGCACCCGTTACCGCGCCCGGCTGAACGCCCGCTCCGCCGCCACCGTCTCGGGCATGCAGGTCGCCGCGCTGGCCTTCCGGCTGGTCGACCCGGCGCTGCGGGTCGACACGCTTTTGCCCGATGGCCTGACCTGCGCCGCCGGGGACACACTGATGGTGATCGAGGGCGAGGCCGCCGCGATCCTGTCGGCCGAGCGGGTGGCGCTGAACTTTGCCGGGCGGCTTTGCGGCGTCGCAACCCTGACCGCCGCGCTGGTGGCCGAAACCCACGGCACCGACGCGCGCGTCACCTGCACCCGCAAGACCACGCCGGGTCTCAGGCTGGTCGAGAAACAGGCGGTGCTGCATGGGGGCGGCTTCAACCACCGCTATTCGCTGTCCGACGCGATCCTGATAAAGGACAACCATATCGCCACCGCCGGCGGCATCCGCCCGGTCCTCGAAGCGACCCGCGCCCGCGCCTCGCATATGGTCAAAGTCGAGATCGAGGTCGACCGCCTAGACCAGTTGGAAGAGGTACTGGCAGTGGGCGGCGCCGATGCGGTACTGCTCGACAACATGGACACAGAGACACTGGCGCGGGCGGTGCGGATGGCGCGCGGGCGCCTGATCACCGAGGCCAGCGGCAATGTCGCCCTCGACACGGTCGCCGCGATCGCCGCCACCGGCGTGGACTACATCTCTTCAGGCGCGCTGACCCATTCCTATCGCACCGTCGATCTGGGCCTGGATTTCTGATCCATGCGAGGCGCTGCCTCGCGCTCCGGAGTATTTGTGGCGAAATGAAGAGACAGACTTGCCTCTTTCCTCTTGCTGAAAATATCCCGGGGGAGTCACCGCAGGTGACGGGGGCAGCGCCCCCTCTTGCCCGCGCGGCTTGACTCCCCGGCCCGATCCGCGTAATCCCGCCGCAACTGTCCGGAAGCGTCAAACCTTCCGGTCCCCGGTATTGTCCGGGGATCGCCCTCCACCAGCGTGTTACGCCCGTGGAGGCGATTGTGTATTGATCCACCGCTTCCTACCTTGGGGGCGCCACCGCAACAGGCAAAAGGAGCCGGAGAGCCATGTTTGAAAATCTGTCCGAACGCCTCTCTGGCGTCTTCGACCGCCTGACCAAGCAGGGCGCGCTGAGCGAAGAAGACGTCAAGACCGCCCTGCGCGAGGTGCGCGTCGCACTGCTCGAGGCCGACGTCTCGCTGCCGGTGGCGCGTGACTTCGTCAAGGCGGTGCAGGACAAGGCGACCGGTCAGGCGGTGACCAAATCGGTCACGCCGGGCCAGCAGGTGGTCAAGATCGTGCATGACGCGCTGGTCGACGTGCTGCGCGGCGAAGAAGACCCCGGCAAGCTGAAGATCGACAACCCGCCGGCACCGATCCTGATGGTCGGCCTTCAGGGTGGCGGCAAGACCACCACCACGGCCAAGCTGGCCAAGCGCCTGAAAGAGCGCGAGGGCAAGAAGGTGCTGATGGCCTCGCTCGACGTCTATCGCCCGGCGGCGATGGATCAGTTGGCCGTCCTGGGTGCGCAGATCGGCGTCGATACCCTGCCGATCGTGCCGGGCCAGAAACCCGTGGATATCGCCAAGCGCGCCAAGCAGCAGGCGATGATGGGCGGCTATGACGTCTACATGCTCGACACCGCCGGTCGCCTGCATATCGACCAGGTGCTGATGCAAGAGGTCGAGGATGTCCGCAACGTCGTCACCCCGCGCGAAACCCTGCTGGTGGTCGATGGCCTGACCGGCCAGGTCGCCGTCGAGGTGGCCGAGGAGTTTGACGCCAAGATCGGCATCTCGGGCGTGGTGCTGACCCGGATGGACGGCGACGGGCGCGGCGGCGCTGCTCTGTCCATGCGCGCGGTGACCGGCAAGCCGATCCGCTTTGTCGGTCTGGGCGAGAAGATGGACGCGCTCGAAACCTTCGAGCCCGAGCGTATCGCCGGCCGCATCCTGGGCATGGGCGATATCGTTGCCCTGGTCGAAAAGGCCCAGGACACCATCGAGATGGAACAGGCCGAGCGCATGATGAAGCGCATGGCCAAGGGTCAGTTCAACATGAACGACCTCAAGATGCAGCTGGAACAGATGATCCAGATGGGCGGCATGCAGGGCATGATGGGCATGCTGCCGGGCATGGGCAAGATGGCCAAGCAGATGGATGCAGCAGGCCTCGACGACCGTGTCCTGAAACAGCAGATCGCGTTGATCCAGTCGATGACCAAGCGCGAGCGTGCCAATCCCGCCCTGCTCCAGGCCAGCCGCAAGAAGCGGATCGCCGCCGGCGCCGGGATGGAGGTCAGCGATCTCAACAAGCTTCTGAAGATGCACCGCCAGATGGCGGACATGATGAAGAAGATGGGCAAGATGGGTAAGGGCGGCATGCTGAAACAGGCCATGAAGGGCATGTTCGGCAAGGCTGGCACGCCCGCCGACATGGCCGAGATGGCCAAGGGCATGGACCCCAAGGCGCTGGAGGCAGCGGCCAAGGCGATGGGCGGCAAGGGCGGTCTGCCCGGCGGCCTGCCCGGTCTGGGCGGCATGGGCCTGCCTCCGGGTCTGAGCGGGCTGGGAAAGAAGAAGTAACGTGACCCCGATCCCCACCATATCGACCGAACGGCTGACGCTGCGCGCGCCGGAGCAACGGGATTTCCCGGGCTTCGCGGCCTTCTTCGCGTCAGATCGGTCGAAATTCGTGGGCGGGCCGGTCCCTGCGGAACAAAGCTGGCGCATGCTGGCGGTCGAGCTGGGCCATTGGCAGCTGCGCGGCTATGGCCGCTGGGCGGTCGAAGAGACAGCGACTGGCCGCTTTGCCGGCATCATAGGGCTGTGGTGCCCCGAGGGCTGGCCCGAGCCGGAAATCGGCTGGGACCTGATGGACGGGTTCGAGGGCAAGGGATACGCGACCGAAGCCGCCCGCGCCGCCCGCGACTATGCCTATGACGTGCTGGGCTGGCAGACCGCGATCAGCCTGGTCGCGCCCGGCAATGATGGCTCGCGCCGCGTCGCCCAGCGTCTGGGCGCCACCCAGGACGGGCTGTTCACCCATGAACGGTTCGGCATGCTGGAGATCTGGCGCCACCCGGCCCCGTCCGAACTGTCGGATGGCGGCATGGAGGCTTATGCATGATCGACCTGCAGATCCCGACCCTGACCACCCAACGCCTGATCCTGCGCGCACCCGAGGCACGCGATTTCGATGGCGTGGCCACCTTCTTTGCCAATGGTGATCGCAGCTGGGGCTTTGGCGGCCCGCTCAGCCGCAACGAGGCCTGGCGCTGGTTCGCCTCGATGATCGGCCATTGGGTGCTGCATGGCTATGGCTTCTGGATGGCCGAGACCCGCGAGGGAGAGCCGGTCGGCTTTGTCGGCATCTGGTCGCCCGAGGGTTGGCCGGAACCGGAACTGGGCTGGGTCGTCTACCAAGGCGCCGAGGGCAAAGGATATGCCCGCGAGGCTGCCGAGGAAATCCGCCGCTACGCCTATGCTGTACTGGGCTTTGAAACGCTCAGCTCGAACATCTTTCCGGGCAATGCCCGCTCGGTTGCGCTGGCCGAACGCATGGGTGCGCGTTTCGAGCGCAGCTATGACAATGTCACGCACGGCACCGAACATGTCTATCGCCATCCCGGCCCCGACGATCTGGCAGGGGGTGTGGCATGAGCATCCCCACCCTGCACACCGACCGCCTGACCCTGCGCGCACCAAAGCTTGAGGATTTCGAGCATTGGGCCGCCTTCTTTGCCTCGCCCCGCGCGGCGCATGAACGCGGCATGATGGACCGCGCCGCCGCCTGGCGCGTCTGGGCCTCGGATGTCGGCATCTGGACCCTGCGCGGCTATGGCCCCTTTGGCGTCGAACTGCGCAACAGCGGCGCATATGTGGGCGAGGTGGGTATCTACGAACCCGACGGCTATCCGGGCCCGGAACTGGGCTGGTTCGTGACGCCTGCGGCCGAGGGCAAGGGCTATGCCGCCGAGGCCGCTCGCGCCGTTATGATCTGGGCGCGGCGCAATTTCGGCTGGAACCGGCTTACCAACATCATCGACCCGGCCAACCAGCGTTCCATCGCGCTGGGCCTGCGGCTGGGCGGGGTGATCGACCCCGACGGCATCGGCGAAGACCCGGGCGATGTGGTGATTGCACACGATCTGCGGGGGTTGGCATGACCCATACCATCCCCGTCATCGAAACCCGACGCCTGATCCTGCGCGGCCCCGAGCCCGAGGATTACCCGGATTTCAAATCAACCTTCACCAGCTATCGCGCCCGGTTCATGGGCGGGCCGCTGAACCCCTATGAGGCGTGGATGCTTTACGCCGCCGAGATCGGCCATTGGCAGATCCGCGGCTATGGCATGTGGATGATCCACGACAAGGTGACGGACGAGACCTATGGCATGGCGGGCGGCTGGAAACCTGCGAAATGGCCCGAGGCCGAGATCGCCTGGGTGATCTGGCCCGATGCCGCCGGCAAGGGCTATGCGCTCGAGGCGACCCATGCGGCGCGCAAACATTTCTACCGCAATCTCGGCTGGGAAACCGCCGTCAGCTATATCGACCCCAAGAACCTCGACTCGATCCGCCTGGCCGAGCGGCTGGGGGCCAAGAAGGACCCCGAGGCACCGACCATCGACGGCAATGACGCGGTCTATCGTCACCCCTCGCCCGCCAAGCTGGAGGGCACCCAGCTGGCACATGGGATCGACATGGAAATCGCGCATTACGCCGACCCGCTGTTCAAACCGAAAGGATGGGCCATTGACTGACACCATGCCTGATCCCGTGGCGCGCGCCGCCGAACTGCTGAAAGGCCACCGCGCCAGCATCGACCGGCTGGACGCGATCCTTGTCTACACGCTGGGCGAGCGGTTCAAACACACCCAGGCCGTGGGCAAGCTAAAGGCCGAGCACGACCTTCCCCCGTCCGATCCGGTGCGCGAGGCACAACAGATCGAGCGACTCGAAGACCTGGCGAAAGAGGCCGATCTGGACCCTGATTTCGCCAAGGCTTTCCTGAATTTCATCATTCAGGAAGTCATCCGACACCACAGGAAACACCAGGAGTGATCCTGTGGATCAACACGTATCAGCAATAACCGGCAGACAGCCGGTCACCACCAAAACACGCCGCTGGCGTGACGCCATCAAAGGAGAAACACAATGGCAATGAAAATCCGTCTGGCCCGTGGCGGCTCGAAAAAGCGTCCCTTCTACCGCATCGTGGCCGCAGACAGCCGCATGCCGCGCGACGGCCGCTTCATCGAGAAGCTGGGCACCTACAACCCGCTGCTGCCCAAAGACAGCGAAGAGCGCGTGAAAATGGATGTCGAGCGCGTGCAGTACTGGCTGAGCCAGGGCGCCCAGACCACCGATCGCGTCGCCCGCATGCTCGAAGCTGCTGGCGTCGTCGGCAAGACCGAGCGCTCGAACCCCAACAAGGCCGTGCCGGGCAAGAAAGCCAAGGAACGCGCCGAGGAGAAGGCGGCAAAGGCCGCTGCAGCAGCCGAAGCGGCAGCCGAAGAGTAAGCAGGACGCGCGTGCGGGATCAGAGCTTTTCCGACGATTTCCGCACGCAGTTCGACCTGCTGATGCGGCTCCGGCGCGATGTACGCCGGTTCTGCACCGATCCGGTGGACGAGGCAGTGCTGACGCGCTGCCTCGACACCTTTCGCCTGGCCCCCTCGGTGGGGCTGAGCGAACCCTGGCGCGTGATCCGCGTCGAAAGCAAGGCCGCCCGCGCGGCGGCGCTAGAGAATTACCAAACCGCGAACGCCGAAGCCCTCAAGGGTTATTCCGGCGATCGGGCGCAGCAGTACAGCCAGCTGAAACTGTCAGGCATGCAAGAGGCGCCGGTGCAACTGGCGGTGTTCTGCGATGATACGACGGTCAAGGGGCACGGGCTGGGCGCGGGCACCATGCCGGAAATGCGGCGCTACTCGGTCGTGTCGGCCATCACCCTGTTCTGGCTGGCGCTCAGGGCCGAGGGGCTGGGGCTGGGCTGGGTGTCGATCCTCGACCCCGACCGCCTTTGCCGCGACCTGCGCACGCCCGAGGACTGGCGGCTGATCGGATATTTCTGCATCGGTTGGCCACTAGAAAGCTCGGGCATTCCGGAACTGGAAACCGCTGGCTGGGAGGCGCGCGACCCCCGCCTGACAATTGAGACACGGTAAGCCCATGCTCCGCCCCGTCCGGCTGTTTTTCTTTGTCACGGTCGCCTTTGTCGGCGGAGTGGTATACGAACGCAATGCCCACCGCGACCGCTGTCTGGATGCCGGCGGGCGGGTCGAGATGGATTTATGCGAGGGATGGCGGAGATGAGCGATCTGATTTGCGTCGGTTCGGTTGCGGGCTCTTTCGGAGTGCGTGGCGAAGTGCGGCTGAAAAGCTTTTGCGCGGTTCCCGAGGATATCGAACTCTACTCGCCGCTGACCGACGAGAGCGGTACGGCGCGCTATCCCATCGTGCTGACCCGCGCGATCAAGAACGGGTTTGCAGCCCATCTGGGCGGGGTCGAGACCAAGGAAGAGGCCGACGCGCTCAAGGGCGTGCGCCTCTATACCCAACGTGACCGTCTACCTTCGCTGCCTGACGACGAATTCTATCACACCGACTTGATCGGGCTGGAGGTGTTCGACACCGGAGGCACGCTTCTGGGCAAGGTGATCTCGGTGCAGAACCACGGCGCTTCGGATCTGCTGGAGGTGGGCGGTGCCGGGCTGAAATCGCCGGTCCTGCTGCCCTTTACCCAGGCCGTCGTCCCGACCGTGGACCTCGACCAGCGCCGCATCGTCGCCGACCCGCCCGAAGGACTGTTCTGACTGCGGTTGGGGCTGCCCCTAATTCGCGATGTCTGCGCAGGGCCTTTGAGCGCAGCAGCGAATGACGGCATTGAGCCCAAATTCACCGATGCTGCGGACCGCTCGAATGGCCGGTTTCCTTCGTAAACATTTGGCCTAAGCCGTGAATCAAGGGGTTTTCCATCGCGGAAATGGCCGATATTCGTGACGCCGAACAAGGAACCTTACAGACGCAATGCGTCTCAGTTTGCTAGATTGCAGAAGTCAAAGGGCGTTTGAAACTGATGAGCCTTTTCCAGATGGTCGCATGGCAGACAGCTTGGTTACTTCGTCGCAGAAATCGGCAATTTTGGAATTTGACATGAACCCTCTTGGACTTTTGGTCATTGCGGCGACAGCACTCTTCCCCGCATATCAACTCTTTTCGCTGCCGAATGTGACCGACAAGGTTGCACTCTTTTCTCAGTATCTTGGTCTTGCTGCGTTGATCCTGATGGCTTGGGGGCAAATCCTGTCTACCCGGTTGCGAGGTATCGAAACCGTCTTTGGTGGATTGGACCGCGTTTATGTCTTGCACAAATGGGCAGGCATCATCGCCATGATCGCGCTTTTGCTGCATGATACGATTGATGCGGACATGAACGACCTAGGCCGCGAAACTGCGCTCAACGAATTGGCAGAGACCTTGGGCGAAATCAGTCTTTATGGCTTGTTGATCCTCGTGGTCGTGTCGGTTGCGACATTCATCCCATATCACCTCTGGAAATGGACGCACAAAGCCATGGGGGCGATGTTCGCCGCAGGGGTGTTCCATTTCTTTTTCATCATGAAGCCCTTTGCCATGAGCGACCCGTCAGGGCTCTATCCCGGGTTTTTCTGTGTGGCTGGGCTTGCGGCTTACATCTGGATGCTTCTGCCTGAAACGATGCGCCCGAGCTACGGCTACAAGATCACAGACATTCAAGACACGGGTGACGCCATGGCCATCACATTGTCACCTTCAGGGAAACCATTGCGTCCCAGACCGGGGCAGTTCGGTGTGTTGCGATTCACTGGCGCCGGCTTGGCTGAGCCCCATCCCTTCAGCTTTTCGAAAATTGATGAAAACGGCTCTTTGCGGGTAACGATCAAGGCCCTTGGCGATTTTACCTATAGCCTCAAAAACGCGGTTCAGATTGGCCAGGATGTTCGGGTCCAAGGGCCTTTTGGCAGATTTCGACACCATGGCAAAACGCCAGAGATTTGGGTTGCCGGGGGCATCGGCATTACCCCGTTTCTGGCTTGGGCACATGCGCTTGAAGAAACCGCCGAGCATGTCGATCTCTTTTACTGCGTGAAGTCCCGTGACCAAGTGCCACATCTTTCGGAGTTGGAGGCCCTTGCTAATGCGAAATCCAACCTTGATCTGCACTTGATCGTCTCGAATGAAGGCAAGAGACTGTCGGCCACGATGATTTCCCAAAGCATTTCGGGGGATCTGTCAAAGATGCATGTTTCATTCTGCGGTCCGGTTTCGCTGCGCGAATCGCTCAGGAAAGGTTTGGCGCAGCGTGGCGTCAATGCTCGAAATTTTCACTACGAAGAGTTCGAATTCCGGACGGGCGTTGGGTTGAAAACGCTTGCAGCCTGGATCCTGAACCGAAGGGAGACTTCGGCACTGAAAGGCTCGTTACAAGATCAGGCGGCGATTGAGCCTTGAGCTCCATAGCGGCGCTTCGTCCCGCAAAGCAGCCTCCCAAGTTCCGAGGCGCAACCAACCGAGCCCGGCGCGCGCCCTCAGTGCTTGATCACCAACCCTTGTCCGGTGGGGATCTCCAGCACCGTGTGTGCCCGCGCGGCCATGAAGGCGTTTTCAGCGTGGCGTTGCGCAGCGTAGCCGGTCCAGCCGTAATCGTCGAACACGATCATCCCGCCTGGCACCACCTTGTCGAACAGCGCCTCCAGCGCAGCAATTTCCGAGGCCGCCGAATTCATGTCGATATGCAACAGCGCAATCCGCTCGGGACAGGTCTGCGCGAAACTGTCGGGCACCATGCCCTGCACGATCCGCGTGTTGGGCACCTTGGCAAAGCGCTGCTGCACCACCTTCAGGATCGCATCGGGGTCGTCGGCGGTGTCCTTTTCATAGACCTGGTTCGAGCGGTTTTCGGAGTTCATCGCCTCGGGGATGCCCTGATACGTATCATAGAGATAGAGCGTCTTGTCCGATCTGGCGAAATCCAGGTAGTCGGTGAGGAAAGCGAAACAGAACCCTTTCCAAACCCCGCATTCCACGAAATCGCCGGGCAGGTGCATCACGTTCTGCGCCGCCCAGAGCAGCGTGTGCAGCCGCCAGGCGATGGAAAGTTCCTGCTGGGTCTGAGCGTTACGGCGCAGGGTCTCGACGAATTTCTTGTCCTCGCGGAACCCGCCCGCCCGTTGCAGCCCGATCAGGTTGTCCGAGGCATAGACCGCGCCGAACAGTTCCTGCAACGTCTTGAGCGCCTCGCGGAAGCGGTTGGCGTTTTCACCCTGAAGCTTTCCATAGAACAAGACCGGTCGTCCTCCCTGCTGGCCGCAAAGCTATTAGCACAGTTGACCTGCGGGCCTGTCAATCATCCTTGGCCGCCTGATGCCGCTGCCACAAGTCGGGGCGCCGGGCGCGGGTGATCTCTTCGCTCTTTTCACGGCGCCATTCCGCGACCTTGCCGTGATGACCCGACATCAGAACCTCGGGGATGGGGCGGCCCATCCATTCAGCCGGGCGGGTGTATTGCGGATGCTCCAGAAGGCCCGAGGAAAAGCTTTCCTCCTCGGTCGAGGCCTGGTTGCCCAGCACGCCCGGCAGCAATCGCACAGTGGCGTCGATCAGGGCTTGCGCCGCAATCTCGCCACCGGTCATCACGAAGTCGCCCAGCGAGACCTCCTGAATGCCGTAATGCTCCAGCACCCGCTCGTCGACGCCCTCGAAGCGGCCACAGATCAGCGTGACCCCGTCACAGCGCGCCAGCGACTGCATAAGCGCCTGATCCATCGGGCGGCCGCGCGGCGACAGGTAGATCAGCGGCCAGTTGCCGCTAGCACCATGCATCGCCCGTTCGATCGCGGGGGCCAGCACATCGGCGCGCAGTACCATGCCGGCGCCGCCGCCGGCCGGGGTGTCATCGACATTGCGATGTTTGCCGATGCCGAACTGGCGCAGTTCGATGGTTTCCAGCTGCCAAAGCCCCTCTTGCAGGGCGCGGCCCGTCAGGCTTTCGCCCAGAACACCGGGAAAGGCCTGCGGAAACAGGGTGATCACCCGCGCCTTCCACACACCGTGCAGATCTGGCGTGTCGGTGATCAACTCGCGGGGTTGCAGCGTCGGGCGGATAGCCTTGCGGCCATGGGAACGGGTGGGTGCGTTGCTCATGGCCGCTGTCATAGGGCAAGGCGCAGGTCGAGGGAAGCGGCCGCGCGCGCCTAGCCGATCTGCCCGGCCTTCCAGCGTAGCCAGATATCAGGGGCACTGCGGAACACGTTGATATCCACCTTGCCCTCGATCCCCGGTATCAGTCCGGTGCCGGTATATTGCCAAAAGGTCCAGTAAGCGCCGGGATAGACCTGGCGCGGATGGCCCGCGACCGAGCGCAACCAGAACTCGGCATCGCGCAACTGTCCGATGCCGGTGTCGCGATAGAAATCCACCGTCGTATAGATGATGGGCCGGCGCCCGTAATGCGCTTCGAGAATGTCAAGGAACTTGCGTGCCTCGGCCCGCACCTTGGCTCCGTCGGGGCGCAGCGGACAAGTGCGCGAGCGGTGGGTCCATTCCATGTCCAGAACATGCGGCAGGTCAGCGCCGCGCGGCACATGCCGGATGAACCAGCGAGCCTGTTCCTCCGCCGGGCGGCAAAAGTAGTAATAGTGATAGGCACCCCAGGGCACCCCTGCTGCCTGCGCCCCGCGGCGGTGCTCTGCAAATTTCGGATCGGCGACATCGCCACCCTCGGTCGCCTTGATAAAGGCAAAGTTTACACCTGCCGCGCGGGCGGTCGTCCAGTCGATATTGCCCTGCCAACGCGATATGTCGATCCCGTGAATCGGGTAGCTGTGCGGCGCGCGCCCGTCCCAGGGATGCGGATCGGCATCACCGAATTTCGGATAGGTGACCAGTTGCGCCAGTTCGGCCCGCATCGGATCGGGGGCTGCGACCGGCTCGGGTTCGGGCGCACGGCGACCACAGGCAGCCATCAGGCACAGAAGGACGGAGAGGAGGAGCAGGGATCGCATAATGACTCGCTATGAAACCGTGATTTGAAATCAGTACTGCACCAGAAATTGGCGCGGCGTCTGCCAAAAGCAACCACTCGCCCCGGGATAAGCGAAAATCGGCGGGACCTTTGCGGACCTGCCTTAAAAAGTCGCTCCGGGACCCGCAAAGCTCTTGATCCCGGCCCCGGTTGCGCCTAAACGAGGCCGGTCTGGAATCGCCGCTGGCGGCTCCGGATGTTTGGCCTGTTTGCACATTCCATCCGGTTTCTTCGACCGGTTCACCGAGGGTGCCAGACCGAACCAAAGAAACGGACGATCCGATCTCGGGCGGGCGCTGCGGCGGACCCGGTCGAAGGCCACGAGCTCTCGGGACGCACATATCTTCGTGGGTAGAACCACGGGCAAACCAGGAGAAAAGCGATGGATCTTATCGCACAGCTCGAGGCGGAACAGATTGCCGCCCTGGGGAAAGATATCCCCGATTTCAAACCCGGCGACACCATTCGTGTCGGGTACAAGGTGACCGAAGGCACCCGTTCGCGCGTGCAGAACTATGAAGGCGTCTGCATCAGCCGCAAGAACGGCAGCGGCATCGCCGGCTCGTTCACCGTACGCAAGATTTCGTTCGGCGAAGGCGTGGAACGTGTGTTCCCGCTCTATTCGACCAACATCGACAGCATCACCGTTGTCCGCCGTGGCCGCGTGCGTCGTGCGAAACTCTACTACCTGCGTTCGCGCCGTGGCAAATCGGCCCGTATCGCCGAAGTCACCAACTACAAACCCAAGGCTGACGCCGAAGCGTAAGGAGCGGAAAGATGAAAAACGACATCCATCCCGATTACCACCTGATCGACGTCAAGCTGACCGACGGCACCGTCATCCAGATGAAATCCACCTGGGGCAAGGAAGGCGACACCCTGTCGCTGGAAATCGACCCCTCGTCCCACCCGGCCTGGACCGGCGGCTCGTCCCGCCTGATGGACACCGGCGGCCGAGTGTCGAAGTTCAAGAAGAAATACGAAGGCCTGGGTTTCTGAACCCGCTGACTTTGTTCGTCTTCAAGGGTCGCCCGGACGGGCGGCCCTTTTTCTTTGCCGCAACCGGCTCGGGCGACAGAAACCAACCGGAGGCGAGGTACAGAACCCTGTCTGCGCTTCCCTTCGCCCGGCACACAACATATAGTGTGCCCCAATACCGGGCCAGCAAAGGTTCGGAGATCAGGGGACGCAGGCAATGGCGCATATCATCGTCGTCGGCAACGAAAAGGGCGGCGCGGGCAAATCCACCGTATCCATGCATGTGGCCAGCGCGTTGGCGCGGCTGGGCTACAAGGTCAACACGCTGGACCTCGACCTGCGCCAGCGCAGCCTGGGCCGCTATTTCGAGAACCGCGCGGCCTTCAACAAGGCCTCGGGTCTGGACCTGCCCTCGCCCCGCAACCACGACCTGCCCGAGATCGATCCGGCTTCGTTGAAGCCGGGCGAGAACGTGTTCGACCATCGCCTGTCCGCTGCGGTGGCACGGCTCGAAGCAGACAGCGATTTCATCCTGATCGACTGCCCCGGCTCGCATACAAGGCTGAGCCAGGTGGCGCATTCGCTGGCCGACACGCTGGTTACCCCGCTCAACGACAGTTTCGTCGATTTCGACCTGCTCGCCCGGATCGATACCAGCGGCGAGAAGATCCTCGGCCCCTCGGTCTATTCCGAGATGGTCTGGAACGCGCGGCAATTGCGGGCGCAGGCCGGGCTGAAACCCATCGACTGGGTCGTGGTGCGCAACCGCGTCGGCACCCAGCGCATGGTCAACAAGGAAAAGATGGAACGCGCCATCGAGATGCTGGCCAGCCGCATCGGGTTCCGCATCGCTCCCGGTTTCTCGGAACGCGTGATCTTTCGCGAGTTGTTCCCGCGCGGGCTGACGCTCCTTGACCTCAAGGACGTTGGGGTCAAGCAGCTCAACATCTCGAACATCGCCGCCCGGCAAGAGCTGCGCGACATGATGAAAGCGCTGCAACTGCCCGGCGTCGAGATCGATTTCTGATCAGGCGGGCGCTTCGTAGATTGTATAGAGTTCCTGTGGCTCGGACACGCCGCGCAGCATGTACCTGCCCAGGCTGACCAGATCATGCGCCGTATGGCCCGCGATCTCGGCCACCGGTTCGGACAGGATGATGTTGCGCCCGACCGACCGGTGCAGGCCGGACAGGCGCACCGTCAGGTTGACCGCCGGACCGATCACGGTGAAATCCAGCCGGTTCTCGGCGCCGATATTGCCATAGAGGATCTCGCCCGCATGCAGGGCCAGCGTGACCCCGGTCGTGGTCTCGCCCTGGGCCTTGCGCTCGGCATTCTTGCGATCCATGCAACGGCGCATCTGCACCACTGCGTCCAGCCCTGCCGCCGCCGATTGTTCGGGCGTCTCAAGGTTGAACATGGCAAGGATCCCATCGCCCAGGAATTTCAGGATATTGCCACCATGCTCCTGGATGATCGCAACCGCCATGCCGAAATAGTCGTTCAGCATCGCGATCAGCTCGGGCCCCGGTGTGCGTTCGGTCAGTGCGGTGAAGTCCTTGAGGTCGAAGTAACACAGCACCGCGTCGATCTGCTGGAGCGATCCGCGCTGGATCTCTCCCGACAACACCCGCCGCCCCGCATCGCGCCCCAGATAGACCTGAAGCAGATCGCCCGCCATCTGCCGGTTGGCCGCCGATTTCAGCGCCAGCGCCAGTTGCGGCAGCGCCTCGCGCACCAGCCGCAGATCGGTGTCCGAGAACCCGTCCGGCCCGTTGCTCGTCCACGAGATCAGCACCCCTTCGGGCGTGTTCGCCGGGTCGATCCGCTCGAAATGCGCGCGCTTTTCCAAGATCACGCCAGCGGCGAAATAATCGGTCGCCCCACGCTCGCGCAGCTCGTTGAGCAGCGGAAAGCGGCTGTCGACATTGCTGTCCAGCAGACGTTCCCGATACTCCTGCTCGCCGCTGTCGAGCAGGTGATAGAGCGGACTGCGTATCCAGGCCGCGTTTGGGGTCTCGGTATAGCCGTATTCCTCGCTGGATACCCCCTGTTCACGGAACCAGTTGAATCCGAGCCCGCCATATTTCGGGTGAAACGCGCTCTGCGCCACATGCAGGCGATAGAGCGGCACGCCAAGTTCCACCAGCCGCTCGCAATAGCCATGCAGCAATTCGTCCTGGCGCGCACCTTCAAGGCCGCGTTGCAGCAGCCACGAGATCAGCTGTGCCGAAGAGGCATCCGCCTCTGCGTGAAATTGCCCTGCCGCATCCATATGTCTCTCCAGCCCCGTGGCACCTACGCCTGTCACGGGATCTATCTATGCGGTCACACCCCCGGTTTCGAGGGTCACTCCATCGCCGCCAAACGCCGCAGCATGACCCGCAACAGTGCCACCTCGCCCTTGGTGAACTTGGCCGCCATCCGTGCGTCATACTGCTCGGCAATACCGCGCAACTCGCGGTAGACTGCCTCTCCCGCCGGGGTCAATGCCAAACGCTCGGACCGGCGGTCGCGTTCATCACGAGTGCGTGTAAGATAACGCCGTTGCCCCAGCTTGGCGACCGCGCGGCTGACCTTTGTCTTGTGGATCAGCGCCAGATCGCCAATCTGCTTGGCCGTCATCTCGCCGGAATTTCCCAGGTGAAACAGCACCCGCCACTCTGTCCGAAGCATGCCAAAGCGATTCTTATAGACCTGCTGAAACTCCAAAGAACTCTGCTCGGCCGCCTGATTCAGCAGGAATGGCAGGAAACTTCGCAACTCAAAGTCATCATTTTCGGGTAAATTGGTCTCTGTCATGCTTGTTAGTTACAAAATCAACTATTATTCCGCAAGCAGATTACCGGAGACACGCGATATGAACCGACCGACAGACCCCCATCTGCTGACGCAGGCCGCGACGCCCGCCGGCACGACCGAAGGTTACATGCCGGGCTGGGGCAACGATTTCGAGACCGAGGCGCTGCCCGGCGCCCTGCCCCAGGGCATGAACAGCCCGCAGAAATGCAACTATGGCCTTTATGGCGAACAGCTGAGCGGCACCGCCTTTACCGCGACCCGCCCCGAGCGGACCTGGTGTTATCGCATCCGGCCCTCGGTCAAGCACTCGCACCGCTATGAAAAGATCGATCTGCCCTATTGGAAGTCGGCCCCCTGCATCGACCCCGATGTGATCAGCTTGGGCCAGTACCGATGGGATCCGGTGGCACATTCGGGCGCGGGGCTGACCTGGCTGACCGGTATGCGCACCATGACCACCGCCGGGGACGTGAACACCCAGGTGGGCATGGCCAGCCATATCTATCTGGTGACCGACTCGATGGTCGACGACTATTTCTTCTCCGCCGACAGCGAGCTGCTGGTGGTGCCGCAAGAGGGCCGGCTGCGCTTTGCGACCGAGCTGGGCATCATCGACGTCGAACCCAAGGAAATCGCCATCCTGCCGCGCGGCCTGGTCTACCGGGTCGAGGTGCTGGAAGGCCCGTGCCGTGGTTTTGTCTGCGAAAACTATGGCCAGAAGTTCGAGCTGCCTGGCCGTGGCCCGATCGGCGCCAATTGCATGGCCAACCCGCGCGATTTCAAATCGCCAGTCGCGGCGTTCGAGGATCGCGAGACGCCCTCGACCGTGACGGTGAAATGGTGCGGCCAGTTCCACACCACCAGGATCGGCCACAGCCCGCTGGACGTGGTGGCCTGGCACGGCAATTACGCTCCGGTCAAATACGACCTGCGCAATTATTGCCCGGTGGGCGCGATCCTGTTCGACCATCCCGATCCGTCGATCTTTACGGTGCTGACCGCGCCGTCGGGCGTGCCGGGCACCGCCAATATCGACTTTGTCCTGTTCCGCGAGCGCTGGATGGTGATGGAAGATACCTTCCGCCCGCCGTGGTATCACAAGAACATCATGTCCGAGCTGATGGGCAACATCTATGGCCAGTATGACGCCAAGCCGCAGGGCTTTGTCCCCGGCGGGATGAGCCTGCACAACATGATGCTGCCGCACGGGCCGGACAAGGAAGCGTTCGAGAAGGCGTCGAACGCCAATCTTGGCCCCGACAAGCTGGACCAGACCATGTCCTTCATGTTCGAAACCCGCTTTCCCCAGCATCTGACCGAATTCGCCGCCAAGGAGGCGCCGTTGCAGGACGATTACATCGACTGCTGGACTTCGCTGGAGAAGAAATTCGACGGCACCCCCGGCAAGAAATAAGCTGCGGCTGAGGGGGCCCAGATTTTTCGACGAAAAATCTCGGCCTCGCCCGTGACATGCGTTTGGAGACAACATGCCCCTTCTGAAATCCTGGGTGGCTTCGGCCAATAGCGCCAACCACCCGTTTCCGCTGAACAACCTGCCCTATGGCGTCTTCTCGACCGGCGAGGATGAACCCCGCTGCGGCGTGGCCATCGGTGACATGATCCTCGACATGGCCGAGGCCGAGGCCGAGGGTCTCGTCGCGCTGACCGACTATCCGCTGTTCGACGTGCCCTATTGGAACGATCTGATGGAGGAAGGCCCCGCCGTCTGGGCCGCCCTGCGCGAACGGCTGACCGCGCTTCTGTCCAAAGGCTCGAAAGAGCAGGAGGCTGTCGAACCGCTGCTGGTGCCGATGGCCGAGGCCACGCTGCACATGCCGCTGGTGGTCAGCGAGTACACCGATTTTTACGCCGGTCGTCAGCATGCCCAGAACATGGGCGCGATCCTGCGCGGCTCGCCCGATCTGCCGGCCAACTGGCTGCATATTCCGATCGGGTACAATGGCCGCGCCTCCTCGGTCGTGGTGTCGGGTACGCCGATCCATCGCCCCAACGGCCAGACCAAGGCCCCCGATGCCGAAATGCCGTCCTTTGGCCCCTCCAAACGGCTCGATATCGAGCTGGAGATGGGCGCCATCGTCGGCACCGGGTCCGAGTTCGGCCAGCCGATCACGGTGGACGAGGCCGATGCGATGATCTTTGGCTATGTGCTGCTGAACGACTGGTCGGCGCGCGATATCCAGGGCTGGGAATATCAGCCGCTGGGGCCGTTCCAAGGCAAGGCATTCGGCACCTCGATCAGCCCTTGGATCGTGACGGCCGCCGCGCTGGAGCCCTTCCGCGCCCCCACGCCGCCGCGTGAGAAAGAGCTGTTGCCCTATCTCAAGGGCAGTAAGGACGGGCTTTATGACATCGAGCTTGAGGTTCTGATGCAGCCGGAAGGTGCCGACCGCGCCTCGGTCATCGCCAAGACCAACTATAGCCGCATGTATTATTCGGCGGCCGAGCAGCTGTGCCATCACGCCATTGGCGGCTGCGCGATGAATGCGGGCGATCTGTTGGGGTCGGGGACCATCTCGGGGCCGGAACGCGGTGAATTCGGCTCGCTGATGGAACTCAGTTGGGCCGGGCGCGAACCTTTCACGCTGGAAACCGGCGAAAGCCGCGGCTTCATCGAGGATGGCGATACGCTGACCCTGCGCGGCAATGCGCGCGGCGATGGCTATACCATCGGGTTCGGCGATTGCACGGGCCAGATCCTGCCCGCCAAGGCCTGGGGCTGATCTGCGCATGACCCTGTCTCTTGACCATATCCAGATCGCGATCCCCACCGGGGGCGAGGACGCGGCGCGCGCCTTTTGGTGCGCGGGTCTGGGTCTGGCCAAGATCGCCAAGCCCGGCGCGCTGAAGGCGCGCGGCGGGCTGTGGCTGGCGCTGAACGGTGCCGAACTGCACCTGGGGGTCGAGCCCGATTTCACCCCCGCGCGCAAGGCCCATCCGGGCTTTGCCGTCATTGACATAGACACCGTCGCCGCGCGGATCGAGGCCCTGGGCCAGAGCCCGCGCTGGGACGACACAATCAAGAACCGCCGCCGGTTCTTTGCCGAAGACCCCTTTGGCAACCGGCTGGAATTCCTGGAAAGGGAC
>NZ_JBXWRD010000045.1:0-34436 GCF_059612725.1 Ruegeria sp. YKSF070
GGGGCTGGATATCGACCCGTCGATCTTCAACGGAGACGACAAGGAAGTGGTCGAGGACCTGATCCTGGCCGCCATCAAGGACGCCCAGGCCAAGGCCGCCGAAAAGGCGCAAGAGGAAATGGCCGCCCTGACCGAAGGCATGGGCCTTCCCAAGGATATCAAACTGCCGTTCTGACACGGTGGCGTTCCCTTTGTGGTGAACTGCGGGCATGATCGCGTCAGGGCGGGGGATCGCACGGGAAACAGGATATGGCCGGATCGACCAAGGATATCGACGCGCTGATCGAGCTGATGGCGCGTTTGCCCGGGCTGGGCCCGCGCTCGGCCCGGCGCGCGGTGTTGCATCTGATCCGCAAGCGGGCGCTGCTCTTGACGCCGCTGGCCGATCTGATGGGGCAGGTGGCGGCCACCGCCCGCGAATGCCTAAACTGCGGAAATGTCGGCACCTCCGACATCTGCGACATCTGCACCGACGAGCGCCGCGCCACCGGCGAGCTGTGCGTGGTCGAGGATGTGGCCGATCTGTGGGCAATGGAACGTTCGGGCGTCTTCAAAGGCCGCTATCACGTGCTGGGCGGCACCCTGTCGGCGCTGGATGGGGTCGGCCCCGAGGAATTGCGCATTCCCCGGTTGGCGGATCGGGTCACCGCCGAGTCGATCTCCGAGGTGATCCTGGCGCTGAACGCCACCATAGACGGCCAGACCACCGCCCATTACATCGCCGACCAGTTGGGCGGCCGGGTGCGGCTGACCTCGCTGGCGCAGGGGGTGCCGATCGGGGGTGAGTTGGATTATCTCGACGACGGCACCATCTCGGCCGCCATGCGCGCGCGCAAGGACCTCTAGACGCGCCCGCAATGCAAAGCGGCCTTCGTGTCCCGACCTGCATCTTTGCCTTTGGTACGCCCGGATTTGCGGGTACCAAGAGATCAGACATTCATTCCCCGGAGTTTAGCCCGATGACCCGCCTTCTCGCCTTTGTGCTCGCCGCCGTCACTGCCACCGCCGCCTGGTCGCAGGAGCTGATCGACAAGGGGTTCGTGCATGGCTGGAACCTGATGGTCGACCCGGCGCTGGGCAATGGCTGTCTGATCCAGACTGTTTACGAGGACCTGTCGGTGGTGCGTCTGGGTTATGACCGGACCGGCAATCGCGGCTATTTCACCGTTTTCAACAAGAACTGGGGCGCCATCGAGGATGGCGGCAGCTATCCTATCACCTTTGATCTGGATGGTGAGCGGTTCGAGGCCACCGCTATCGGCGCCAACAAGGGCAAGGTGCGCGGCGCAACGGTGTTCTTTACCGACCGCGAGTTCGTACATGCCATCGCCCAACGCAAGGTGATGACGGTCTATGGCGTCGAGGGGCAGGAGGTCATGGCGATCGACCTCAAAGGTACCTCGAAAGCGCTGGAATACGCGCGCGAGTGCCAGAAGGCACAGAATTGAGCCTGGTTCAGCGAATCGCGTGCAGCAAGGCGTCCTCGGTCCGGCAGTCGCGGACCACGTCCCGACCGCAGGGCACCGGCTTGAGTGAGTTGGACAAGCAGATCCTGACTTCGGCGATGTAGCGTCCGTTGCAGGTCACCGTCAGCATGTCGCGTTCCAGCTTCGGATTGGCCTTAAGGAACGCTTCTTCGATTACACGCGCTGGCAATTGCACGGTGCGGTCCAGCCGGCGGAATACCTCGGGGCGGACGACGCTGTCATAGGCCTCGCGCGAGAGGTCGAAATAGGACTGCGCGCTCAGCCCGCTACAGGTGCCGTGTTTCTTCCATTGGTGCCAGGCCAAGCCCGAACTGCCCTGAATATCGGTCATTTCCGCAGTCATCCTGCGTGAGGGGGGCGTCTCGGAGGTGCGGCAATAGGAGGGCCAGCCATACTGGTATTGCGGCCAGAGGCCATGCAGTATCCAGCCGTGGTCATAGCGCGGGTTGCACTGGTCCTCGCCCCGCGCGTCGCCCGTGGTCTCACACCAGTTGGGCGACCAGCTGAGCGAAAGAACGTAATAGTCGAACTGGCCCGCTTTCTCGCCATCGGCGAATGCCGAAACCGCGCTCAGTACCCAGAGAATCAGCCAGCGCATTCGCTCTTTCCTTATCTGCCCGGCCCGACTATATACAGCCGGAGTTCCCCGACAACGGAAACCGCCCCAAACCCCGGGGCAGCCGAATTCCGGCGACGGGAGAGATGTATTCGCAAGGAGACAAGCCATGGCAAAACCTCTGATGGCCAAGGCAACCGCCGTCTGGCTGGTGGACAACACGACGATCAGCTTCAAGCAGATCGCCGATTTCGTCGGCATGCATGAGCTGGAAATTCAGGGCATTGCCGATGGTGATGTGGCGGCGGGCGTCAAGGGGTTCGACCCCATCGCCAACAACCAGCTGACCCAGGAAGAAATCGACAAGGCCGAACAGAATCAGCTGCACAAGCTGAAGCTCAAGTTCAACCCCGCCGCCGCTGGCGAGGAAAAGCGCCGCGGCCCCCGCTATACGCCGCTGTCGAAACGCCAGGACCGTCCGAACGCGATCCTGTGGCTCGTGAAGTTCCACCCCGAGCTTTCCGATGGCCAAATCGCCAAGCTGGTCGGCACCACCAAGCCGACGATCCAGTCGATCCGCGAGCGCACCCACTGGAACATTTCCAACATGCAGCCCATCGACCCGGTTGCGCTGGGTCTGTGCCGCCAGTCGGAACTGGACTCGGTCGTGCAAAAAGCAGCCGCCAAGAAAGCCGCCGAGGGCGGCGTGATGAGCGATGACGAGCGCCGCAAGCTGGTTTCGACCGAACAGTCGCTGGGCATGGATACCGGCCCGCGCATCCCGACCGCGATCGAGGGACTGGAGAATTTCTCGCTGTCCGAGCCGATCGACACCAGCGATGACGAAGAGGACGACAACAACCCGATCGTCGATGCCGACAGCTTCTTCAACCTGCCCAAGGGCGGCAAGGATGACGAGGACGAGGACGACGATACCCGTTATTGATCGGAACCGCCCCGGCCCTGTGGTCGGGGCTTTTTCATGCTTGGCGATCCATGCTTGATGTGCTTTCCAAACTGATCGGCCCGCATCGGGCGGTGTCGGTCTATGCGTTTCTCCACACGCGCGGCGCCGCGCTTGCGGCCGCCGTGCTGTTCGTCGCCATCCTTGGGGGGCTATTGCTGTTCGGCAGGGGAGAAGAACCCCATGAGCACGAGGCGTTTCTGACGCTCGAAGTGCTTTCTCTGACCGCGCTCAACGGCGATTTGCGCAACGGTGCGCTCGTCTCTGTTCGCTTGCCCGATGGACATGCCACTTCGATCACCTCGACCGAGGGGCCGGTGGCGGCCAGCGTGACCACCACCGCCTGTGTTGAAAAACGCGTCTATGTCACCAGCGGCGCGCCGCGATACCGGCTGAAACTGCCCCAGTATTGCGGGGGGCAGTAGCCGTATCACAGCATCTGGAACACCAGACCGGCGATCACCGCGCCGGTCAGCCCCAGCCCGAGATACAGCGCAAAGACGCGCGGTTTCACCAGCGACCAGACCGCCGCCATCGCCGGGATCGAGCTGACCGCGCCCGCCACCATGAAGGCCATGGCCGCCCCGGCTGTCATGCCCTGTTCCATCAACCCCGCCAGCAGCGGCGGCGCTACGTAAGAATTCAGATAGGCCGGCATGCCGACCAGCGCGGCGGTTGCAATGGGCACCACCCCCTCGCCACCAACCAGGCCAGCGATCACCTCTGCCGGCACATAGGTGACCAGCAGCGCCTCGATCACATAAGCCAGCGTCATCCATTTCAGCAGGAACATCCCGTTGCTGATGAATTCGGCGCGAAAGACGCGGGTGCGCTCGGTCTCGGTCCAGAACCGCCAATGCGGGGCCGCCGGTTTCGGGGCGCCGCAGCCACAGCACGAGGTCTTGGCCCTGCGCAGCGGATCGCTCAACGCGCCTCCCGCCGAAAGGGCGCGCACGACAACGCCGCCGAACAGGCCCAGCCCGACCGCCGCCACCGCCTTGCCGATGGCAAAGGGCCAGCCCAGCGCGCCCGCTGTGATCAGCAGCGTCGGCGGGTCGATGAGGGGCGAGCTGAGCCAGAAGGCCATTACCGCTGAAAGGGGAGCTCCCAGCGCCAGCAGCCCGGCGATGAAGGGGATCACCTCACACGAGCAAAACGGCGCCAGCCCGCCGAACAGCGCTGCCAGCAGGATCATTCGCGTTTCCCGCCCCTCGAAGGCGCGCGCCACCAGAACCTCGGCCCCGGTCGCCTTGAGCCAGGCCAGCAGCAGCACGGCAAAAAGGATATAGGGCGCGGTCCCCGCCAGAGCGGCAGCCGCAAAACGGACAACAGCGACCAGCTGCGCGGGATCCAGCAGCGCCACTGCGCCAATCAGCCCCGCAGCCACCGCCCAGGGTGTTTTCAGCCACGTCGTAAGACGGCCCTGTCCGCGTCGTGGCGGAGATGTGATCTCAACCATTGTCTATCTCCTGTATGTCGTGCCCGCATTGATCGGCGCAGCATTCCGCGATGATGAATTGCGCCAGCGCCTCAAGATGGTCGTATCGGGCGCGGTTGATGGTCTGCCGACCCTGGCGGGTCTGTTCGATGACCCCACCCGCCGTCAGCGCCTTGAGGTGATGGGCCAAGGTCGAGGCCGCCATGTCCGTGCGCTGCTGGATCTCGCCCACCGTCAGACCGGGTCGGCCGGCCCGGACCAGTGTGCGCAGCACCTTGAGCCGCGCTACCGATCCCATGGCGGCAAATCCGCTTGCTGCTTCATCCCACATGATTGCTCCCTAAGTAACTACAAAACTAGTTTTATGGTTATTAATGCAAACGTCAAGACGCAACCTGTTCGGGGGGATAAGGCCAGATGACCCGCATGCGTATCTCCAACCGATCAAAGACCCTTGTCAGCGGTCGATAAGTCCAAATTGATAGCAGAATAAGTCCAATCTATTGTGAGCCCATGGCGATACCGGTCGAAACCTTCTTTCTGAAACAGGGCGCGCAGGGCACGCTCCAGGCGCAAATCCAGCAGATGATCGCCGAGGGCATCCTTTCGGGCCGCTTTCATGTGGGCGAGAAACTGCCCTCGTCGCGGCGGTTGGCGACCCATCTGGGGGTCAGTCGGATCACCGTGACGCTGGCATATACAGAGTTGTTGGCGAATGACTATCTGACCTCACGCGGGCGATCGGGCTATTTTGTGTCCGAGAACGCGCCGATCCCGCCCAGCTATGCCCCGATGGAACGCGACCAGGAAACGGTGGACTGGTCCCGTGCCATCGCCCGCAAATTTTCGGGCGGAGACACATTGCAGAAGCCGGCGGATTGGCGCGACTATCGCTATCCGTTCATCTATGGTCAGGCCGATCCCACGCTGTTCGATCACGCCAACTGGCGGCTTTGCGCGGTGCGGGCGCTGGGACAAAAGGATTTTGCCTCACTCACCGCCGACTATGTCGATCAGGACGATCCGCTGCTGATCGAATTCATCGCCCGCCACACCTTGCCCCGGCGCGGCATCTCGGCCCGGCCCGAGGAAATCCTGATCACCTTGGGCGCGCAGAATGCGCTCTGGCTGGCGGCGCGGGTGTTGTTGAACCGCAGGCGCAAGGCCGCGATCGAGGATCCCTGCTATTACGCGCTACGCGAATTGCTGATCCAATCGCGCTGCAATCTGGTGCCGCTGCGCGTCGATCTGGACGGGCTGCCGCCCGATGCCATCCCCGACGATACCGACGTGATCTTCACCACGCCCAGCCATCAAAGCCCCACCACCGCCACCATGCCGGTGTCGCGTCGTCACGCACTGTTGGAGCGGGCACGTGAGATCGACGCGATGATCGTCGAGGACGACTACGAGTTCGAACTAGCCTTTCTGGGTGCGCCCTCTCCGGCGCTGAAGTCGCTCGATCGCGATGGGCGTGTCGTCTATGTCGGCAGCTTCTCAAAATCGCTCTTTCCCGGTCTGCGACTGGGTTACATGGTCGGCTCCGAGCCGTTCATCCGCGAGGCGCGCGCGCTGCGGTCTCTGGTGCTGCGCCATCCGCCGGGTCATATCCAGCGCACCGCCGCCTACTTTCTGTCGCTGGGCCACTACGACGCGCAAATCCGGCGCATGTCCTCTGTCCTGCTGCAACGGCGGCAAGAGATCGAGCGCGCCATCGCCCAACACGGCCTGAGCATTGCCGGGCGCGGTGTCTATGGTGGTTCGTCGCTCTGGATGCAGGCTCCGGTCGGGGTGGATTGCGGCGCGCTTGCCATGGCTCTGCGCGGCGAAAGCGTTCATATCGAGCCTGGAGTGGCCTTCTTCTCGGGACCGGACCGGCCCACGAACTATTATCGCCTGGGTTATTCCTCGATCCCGACCAGCCGCATCGCGCCGGGGATAGAGCGCATCGCTGGCGCCATCGCCCGTCATGCTGGGTAGGGTCTGGCCCTATCCCGGTTTTCATTCTGGCCCTAACGCATGCCTTCGGGTTCCGCCTAAACCTTTAACCAAGATGCCGGTTCCCGCTGTGGCCGGCCAATCAGAACACCATGGAGTGCGATCTCATGAAGATGACGACCGAAGAAGCCTTCGTCAAAACCCTGCAGATGCATGGCATCCAGCATGCGTTTGGCATCATCGGATCGGCGATGATGCCGATTTCCGACATTTTTCCTGATGCCGGCATCACCTTCTGGGACTGCGCCCACGAAGGGTCGGGCGGAATGATGGCCGACGGCTACACCCGCGCAACCGGCAAGATGTCGATGATGATCGCCCAGAATGGGCCCGGCATCACCAACTTCGTGACGGCCGTCAAAACCGCCTATTGGAACCACACCCCGCTGCTGCTGGTCACCCCGCAGGCAGCGAACAAGACCATTGGTCAGGGCGGCTTCCAGGAGGTCGAGCAGATGAAACTGTTCGAGGACATGGTCGCCTACCAGGAAGAGGTCCGCGACCCCACCCGCGTGGCCGAGGTGCTGAACCGCGTGATCATGAACGCCAAACGCGCCAGCGCGCCGGCGCAGCTGAACATCCCGCGCGACATGTGGACCCAGGTCATTGATATCGAACTGCCCGCGATTGTCGAGTTCGAGCGCCCCGCGGGCGGCGAACAGGCGGTGGCGCAGGCAGCGGCCTTGCTGTCGGATGCAAAGAACCCGGTGATCCTGAACGGCGCCGGCGTGGTCCTCTCCAAGGGCGGCATCGCGGCCTCCAAGGCGCTGGCCGAGCGGCTTGATGCGCCGGTCTGCGTTGGCTACCAGCACAACGACGCATTCCCCGGTTCGCACCCGCTCTTTGCCGGTCCGCTGGGCTATAACGGCTCGAAAGCCGGAATGGAGCTGATCAAGGACGCCGATGTTGTGCTGTGCCTTGGCACCCGTCTGAACCCGTTCTCGACCCTGCCGGGCTATGGCATGGAATACTGGCCGGCAAATGCCAAGATCATCCAGGTCGATATCAACCCCGACCGGATCGGCCTGACCAAGAAGGTCTCGGTGGGCATCATCGGCGACGCGGCCAAGGTGGCGACCGGAATCCTGAACCAGCTGTCGGGTACCGCCGGGGACGAAGGTCGCGCCGCGCGCAAGGCCAAGATCGCCGAGACCAAGTCGCGCTGGGCGCAGCAGCTGACCGAGATGACCCATGAGGACGACGATCCGGGCACCACCTGGAACCAGCGCGCCCGCGATGCCAAGCCCGAATGGATGAGCCCCCGCATGGCCTGGCGCGCGATCCAGAGTGCCCTGCCGAAAGAGGCGATCATCTCCTCCGATATCGGCAACAACTGCGCCATCGGCAACGCCTATCCCTCGTTCGAGGAAGGCCGCAAATACCTGGCCCCCGGCCTGTTCGGCCCCTGCGGTTACGGCCTGCCCGCAATCGTCGGCGCCAAGATTGGCTGCCCGGATGTGCCGGTGGTCGGCTTTGCCGGTGACGGAGCCTTTGGAATCGCGGTGAACGAGCTGACCGCCATCGGGCGTGGAGAGTGGCCGGCGATTACCCAGATCGTGTTCCGCAACTATCAGTGGGGCGCGGAAAAGCGCAACTCGACGCTTTGGTTCGACGACAACTTCGTCGGCACCGAGCTGGACGAGCAGGTGAGCTATGCCGGCATCGCCAAGGCCTGTGGCCTGCAAGGCGTTGTCGCGCGCACCATGGACGAGCTGACCGCCGCGCTGGCCAAGGCCATCGAGGATCAGAAGGCGGGCAAGACCACCCTGATCGAGGCGATGATCAATCAGGAACTGGGCGAACCCTTCCGCCGCGACGCCATGAAGAAACCCGTTCGCGTGGCCGGTATCGACAAGGCCGACATGCGCGAACAGCAGGTCTGAGCGACATGCACGAACCCGGCGCCAAAGACAGCATTCTCGTTCTCAACGCCGGGTCCTCGTCGATCAAGTTCGCGGTTTTCGGACCCGACCTGACAGAGCAGCTATCAGGACTCGCCGCCGGTATCGGCGGCGTGTCCTTCCTTCAGGTTGGTTCGGAAAAGACCGAACGGCCGCTGATCGACCACCGCGCAGCCCTTGCTGCCGTGCTCGAGGCCCTCGAGGCTGCGGGCGTGCGGGTTGCGGACCTGCGTGCGGCCGCGCATCGTGTTGTCCATGGCGGGCGAAAGCTGACGGCACCTGTGCGCATCACGCCCGAGGTGCGGGCCGAGATCGCCGCCTGTTCGCCGCTGGCGCCGCTACACAACCCGCACAATCTCGCCGCCATAGACACGCTGGCCGAACTGGCGCCGGACCTGCCCCAATTCGCCAGTTTCGACACCTCGTTCCACGCCACAAACCCCGAGGTTGCGACCCGCTACGCGATCCCCCGGATGATCGAGACCAAGGGGATCCGTCGTTACGGGTTCCACGGACTTAGCTATGCCTCGCTGGTACGCCGCCTGCCCGAAATCTCGGGCGAGGCGCTGCCCTCGCGCCTGCTGGCCTTCCATCTCGGAAATGGCGCCTCACTTTGTGCGATCAAGCACGGTTGTTCCATAGCCACGACCATGGGCTATTCCCCGCTCGATGGATTGACGATGGGCACCCGCTCGGGCGGGATCGACGCGAATGCCGTGCTGCGCCTGGTCGAGGATCATGGGTTGGAGCGCACAAAAGCGATCCTGAACCACGAAAGCGGGTTGCTGGGGCTTTCAGGTGGAAAGTCGGACATGCGCCGCCTGATGCTCGACCATACCGCCGACAGCGATTTCGCCATCGAACACTTCTGTTACTGGACGCTGCGCCATGCCGGCAGCCTGATCGCCGCGATGGAGGGGCTCGATGCCATCGCCTTTACCGGCGGCATCGGTGAAAACGCCATTGGCGTGCGCGCCCGTATCCTGCGCGGGTTGGAATGGCTGGGCTTGCGCATGGACCCCGATGCCAACCACGGCAACAAGCCGAAGCTTCATACCGGAAAGTCAAAGATCGCGGTCTGGATCGTCCCTGCCGAGGAAGAGCGGATGATCGCGCTGGACGCGCAACGCCTGCTGGAGGCCGCATGACCGAACCTGCCGCAATCGGCCTTGCTGCCGCCTTCGAAATCCGGGCAGAGATCGGCGCGCCGCTTGACGGCGGGCCTGGCCGCAACGGTCATCGCCGGATCATCCCGATCACCGGCGGAACCGTCCGGGGTCAACGTCTCAACGGAACCGTTCTGCCCGGCGCCGATTTCGAATTGATCCGCGCAGACGGCAATTCCGCGGTCGAGGCACACTACGCCATCCTCGCCACCGACGGCACCCCGATCTATGTCCGCAACACCGGGTTGTTCGTCGCTCAGGCCGACGTGATTGCCCGGCTCGATGCGGGCGAGGATATCCCGTCCGAGGACTACTATTTCCGCACCGCGCCGGTGTTTGACGCCCCCGACGGGCCGCATGGTTGGCTTGCCGACCGAGTGTTCGTGGCGAGCTGCCGATTTACCCCCAGCGTCGTCACCATCCGGGTCTTCGAGGTTACATGATGCGCCGTCAGGACATCGCCAGCGTCACTGCCGTCGCCGCAACGATGTCGTCAACCGTGGCGCCTCGGCTCAGGTCGCAGACCGGTTTGCGGAACCCTTGCAGGATCGGCCCCAGCGCCTGTGCCCCGGCCAGTTCCTGGCACAGCTTGTACGCGATGTTGCCCGCATCGAGATCGGGAAACACCAGCACGTTGGCATTGCCCTCACCCAGCCCCTTCTTGGCGGCGATGCGTGCATTCAACGCCGCGTCCGCCTGTACCGGCCCCAGGAAACCAGTGCTCTCTGCCGCCGCGCGTACCAGGTTCACGCTGTCACCGGCGCCCGAGTTGCCTGTTGAATATGAAAGCATCGCCACGCGGGCAGAACCCAGAAGCGCGCGCGCGGACACCTCCGACGCAAGCGCAATCGCCGCCAAAGCCTCGGCGTCCGGGGTCACGTTCACCGCGCAATCTGCAAAGATCAGTTCGCGCCCGTCAGGAAATCGCATCAGGAAGAACGACGAAGGCACCGAGACTCCCTCGGCCAGCCCGATCGCGATTGCGGCCGCCTCGATCACCCGCTTGGTCGGGCTGTCCGCGCCTGCCACCATTGCCTCGGCTTCGCCACAGGCGACCATGGTGGCGGCCAGGTACAGGGGTTTGCCCAGCATCCGACGGGCCACCGCCTCTTTCACGCCGCGCGCCTCGACCAGCGCCGCGACATGGGCCTCCGACGGGGTACCCAGACCGACTGGCTCGCACAGGCCTTGCCGCGCCAGTTCCATTGTGGCCGCAGCTACCCGCGGATCATCCATTTCCGGAAACACCACCCGCGCCCCACGGGCTTTGGCTTTTTCGATGGCGCGCTGCTGTGCGGTCATTTTCCCCTCCAATTCAGTCACCGAAGGGAGACAGCGATGAACGACGAGGTCAAGATCAACCGTGGCCTGGTGGGCGTCTATTTCGAGCGCTCGGGCGTCAGCCATATCGACGGATCGCAGGGCGAACTCAGCTACCGGGGTTATTCGATCCACGATCTCGCCACCCATTCCACCTTTGAGGAAGTGGCGTATCTGCTGATCCATGGCGAGCTTCCATCCGAGTTGGAACTTGCTGATTTCGATTCCCGGCTTAAAGCGGCGCGCAGCCTGCCGCCTGCGGTTTTCGACATCATCCGTGCAACAAAAGACGGTCATCCGATGGATGTGCTCCGAACCGCCGTTTCGGCGCTGGCGGCACTGGAACCGGGCAGTCGGTTGGTCAGCGAAGAGGCCTTTGTTGAAAACGGCATTCGCCTGACCAGCCAGATCCCGATGATGGTCGCCGCGCACGAGGCAATACGCAACGGGCGCGACCCGGTGGCCCCCGACAACAGCCTGTCGCATGCGGCCAACTGGCTCTGGATGCTCAAGAGCGAGAAACCCTCGACCGAAGCGGCCCGGCTGGCGGATGTCGATTTCATCCTGCATGCCGAGCACGGCTCCAACGCCTCCAGCTTTGCCGCCCGCGTGACCATCGGGACCGAGGCCAACCTGCACGGCGCCATCGTGACCGCGCTGTCCACGCTTGCCGGCCCTGCCCACGGCGGCGCCGCCGAGGACGTGATGAAGATGGTGCAAGAGATCGGCAGCCCGGAAAATGCTGCCGACTATGTCCGGGCCAAGCGCAAGGCGCGCGAACCTGTCACCGGCTTTGGCCACCGCGTTTATCGCACCGAGGACCCGCGCGCCCGACACATGCGCGAAGGCGTGCGCAAGCTGGGTGAGGAGATGGGCGCGCCCGAATGGTATGCCATCCTGCAAGCCGTGGTCGAAGCGATGCAACCCTATGCGCGGCACGGGCTGAACGTGAATGTCGATTTCTATTCCGGCGTGATCTATCAGCTGCACGGCATTCCGATGGACCTCTATGTTCCGATCTTTGCCATCGGGCGCGTGCCGGGCTGGATCGTGCAATGCATCGAGCAACTGCGGCGCAATATCCTGATCCGACCGCTCACGCTCTATGACGGTCCGGAACCACGGGTCTATGTGCCGATCGGACAGAGATAGCTTTACCAATCAAGAGCACAAAACGAACGACATCGTCCCAGCATTCGGGCGAATTTAAGAAAACGGTTCGCAAATCCATTCTTGCGCAGTACCGTTGGCGAAAAAAAGGGAACAGGGAATGACCTTTCAGCAGCCGCAGATCGACACCTCGCCGCATGTCTCGGACGAGGTCCGCAAGACGACGTGCTACATGTGCGCCTGCCGATGCGGGATCAACGTTCATATGAAGAACGGCAAGGTCGCCTATATCGAGGGCAACCGCGACCATCCGGTGAACAAGGGCGTGCTCTGTGCCAAGGGCTCCGCCGGGATCATGCAGGTCAACGCCCCCTCGCGCCTGCGCGCGCCGCTGAAACGGGTGGGTCCGCGCGGCTCGGGCGAGTTCCAGGAGATCACCTGGGACGAGGCGCTTGAGATCGCCACCGGCTGGCTGAAACCGATCCGCGAGAACGATCCGTCGAAACTGGCCTTCTTCACCGGACGCGACCAGTCGCAAAGCTTCACCAGCTTCTGGGCACAGAATTTCGGCACCCCGAACTATGCCGCGCATGGCGGCTTCTGCTCGGTCAACATGGCGGCGGCGGGCATCTACACGATGGGCGGCGCGTTCTGGGAGTTCGGCCAACCCGACTGGGATCATACCAAGCTGTTCATTCTCTTCGGCGTGGCCGAGGATCATGATAGCAACCCGATCAAGATGGGCATCGGCAGGATCAAGGCGCGCGGCGCGCGGGTGGTCGGCGTCAACCCGATCCGCTCGGGCTATAACGCGGTGGCCGACGACTGGTTCGGGATCACGCCGGGCACCGACGGGCTGCTGATCCTGTCGCTGATCCATGTGCTGATGAAGGCGGGCAAGATCGACCTCGACTATCTCGCCCGCTACACCAACGCGCCCTGTCTGGTGATCGAGAACCCGGGCGCCGACGACCACGGCCTGCTGTTGCGTGACGCGGACGGCAAGGTTCTGGTGATCGACCGCGCGACCGGCGAACTGGCCCCCTTCGACCGTCCCGGCGTGCGTCCGGACCTGACCGGAACCCATGTACAAAACGGTCAAACCTGCCACACGGTGATGCACAAAACGGTCAATCGCTACCTGTCCGAGGAGTACACACCCGAAGCAGTGGCCGATCGCTGCGGCATCCCCGCCGCGCGCATCCGCGCGCTGGCCGCCGAGATTGCCCGCGTCGCCTTTGACGAAGCGTTCGAGATCGAACAGGAATGGACCGATTTCCGGGGCGAGACCCACAAGGTGATGAAAGGCCGCCCGGTCTCCTTCCACTCCATGCGCGGCATCTCGGCCCATGCCAACGGCTTCCAGACCTGCCGCGCGCTGCACCTGTTGCAGATCATGCTCGGCACGGTCGAGGTGCCCGGCGGCTTCCGCTTCAAACCGCCCTATCCCAAACCGGTCGAAGCGCACCCCAAACCCCATTGCAAGGTCACGCCGGGCGCCCCGCTTGATGGCCCGCATCTGGGATTCGTGCGCGGCCCCGAGGATCTGGCGCTCAAACCCGACGGCAGCCCGGCCCGCATCGACAAGGCGTTCACCTGGGAAAATCCCATGTCTTCTCATGGGCTTATGCACATGGTGATCTCGAACGCCCATGCCGGCGATCCGTACAAGATCGACACTCTGTTCATGTACATGGCGAATATGTCCTGGAACTCGACCATGAACACGCGCGGCGTGATAGACATGTTGACGGACAAGGACGAGAGCGGCGAATACGTCATCCCGCGGATCATCTACTCGGATGCCTATAGCTCGGAAATGGTCGCCTATGCCGACCTGATCCTGCCCGACACCACCTATCTGGAGCGGCACGACTGCATCTCGCTGCTCGACCGTCCGATCTGCGAGGCGGACGGCGCGGCGGACGCGATCCGCTGGCCGGTGATCGAACCCGACCGCGATGTGCGCGGCTTCCAGACGGTGCTGGTGCAACTGGCCAACAAGCTGAAACTGCCCGGTTTCACCGACGAGGACGGCGCGGCGAAATACTCCGATTACGCAGACTACATCGTCAATCACCAGCGTAAGCCGGGCATCGGGCCGCTGGCCGGTTTCCGGGGCGAGGCAGGTGACAAGGCCGGGCGGGGTGAGGTCAACCCGGACCAGTTGAATCGGTATATCGAGAACGGCGGGTTCTTTGTCGAACATCTACCGGACGCGGCACGATACTACAAACCCTGGAACACGGCCTATCAGGATTGGGCCGTCGGCATGGGTCTCTATGACAGCCCGCAACCCTACCTGTTCCAGCTCTATTCCGAACCGATGCGCCGGTTCCAGCTGGCCGCCGAAGGCCATGGCGAGCGGCAACCGCCCGATCACTTGCGCGACCGGATCAGTCAGCGGCTGGACCCGCTGCCGATCTGGTACGAGACCGATCAGCACGGCAACGAGGGCTTCACCGTCAACGCGCTGACCCAACGGCCCATGGCGATGTATCACAGCTGGGGCACCCAGAACGCCTGGCTGCGGCAGCTGCACGGGCGCAACCCGCTCTATGTCCCGACAAAAATCATGCGTGAACAGGGGCTTGAGGATGGCGATTGGGCGCGGGTCACCTCGCCCCATGGTCAGATCGTGGTGCCGGTGATGGAGATGGCCGCGCTCAACGACAACACCGTCTGGACCTGGAACGCGATCGGCAAGCGCAAGGGCGCCTGGGCGCTGGAACCGGACGCACCCGAGGCCACCAAGGGCTTCCTGCTCAACCACCTGATCCACGAGTTGCTGCCACCCAAGGGCGACGGGCTGCGCTGGGCCAACTCCGACCCGGTGACCGGTCAGGCGGCGTGGTTCGACCTCAAGGTGAGAATCGAAAAGGCCGCAGGCCCTGAGGAGAGAGCTGAAAGCCAACCCGAGTTCCCCGCGTTGAAATCGCCCGTGGGAACCGGTCCGAGAGAGCTGACATGGAAGGTGGGAAAATGAGCGGAACAATTTTCTGCATAGAAAATTGCCCAGAAAATTCGTCGAATTTTCTCGCGTTCGCCTGTGGTTGCTGGAGCGTGACATGACGGAGTTGCCGCAGAAGACCGACCGCAAGCTGGGGCTGGTGATCGACCTTGATACCTGTGTCGGCTGCCATGCCTGCGTAATTTCCTGCAAGGGGTGGAATACCGAGAATTATGGTGCGCCGCTCAGCGATCAGAACCCTTACGGGTCCGATCCCTCGGGCACGTTCCTGAACCGGGTACATTCCTACGAGGTTCAGCCGCCCGAGGGCCAGGCCCAGCTGATCCATTTCCCAAAATCCTGCCTTCATTGCGAGGACGCGCCCTGTGTCACCGTATGCCCGACCGGCGCCAGCTATAAGCGCTCCGAGGACGGGATCGTTCTGGTCAACGAAAGCGACTGCATCGGCTGCGGCCTTTGCGCCTGGTCCTGCCCCTATGGCGCGCGCGAGCTGGATCTGGCCGAAGGCGTGATGAAGAAATGCACCCTGTGCGTCGACCGCATCTATAACGAAAACCTGCCCGAAGAGGACCGCGTCCCGTCCTGTGTGCGGACATGTCCGGCCGGTGCGCGTCACTTCGGCGATCTGGGTGATCCGGACAGCGCGGTGTCACAACTGGTGGCTGAACGCGGCGGCATGGACCTGATGCCTGAAATGGGCACCAAGCCCGTCAACAAATACCTGCCACCGCGGCCCAAGGACAGGATCGAGGATCAGATCGACATCCTGGCGCCGCTGCTGGCGCCGGTGGCCGAAGAACCCAAAGGGTTCATCGCCTGGCTCGACAAGGCCTTGGAGAAACTCTGATGCATCCCGCTCCTTCCGTCATCATCTTTACCACCTTGTCCGGACTCGGCTTTGGCTTGCTGGCCTTTCTCGGTCTTGGCCTGCCAGACGTATCCGGTTGGGTGGCCTTCGTCTTCTTCGCCATTGCCTATGGTCTGGCCGTCGGCGGGCTGCTGGCCTCAACATTCCACCTCGGCCACCCCGAGCGCGCCTGGAAGGCGTTCAGCCAGTGGCGCACAAGCTGGCTCAGCCGCGAAGGCTGCGCCTCTGTCGCGGCGCTGCTTGTCATGGGGCTGTACGCCGTCGGGGTGATCTTTCTGGACCAGCGCTGGGCTGTGCTGGGCTGGGTCGGTGCTGCACTGTCTCTGATCACGGTTTTCACCACGTCGATGATCTATGCCCAGCTCAAGACCATTCCGCGCTGGAACATGAACCTGACACCGGCGATGTTCCTGTCCTTCAGCCTTGCCGGCGGTGCGCTGCTGGCCGGCCAGAACACCGCCGCGATCGTACTCCTGCTGATGGCGGGTGCGGTGCAACTGGCCTACTGGAAGCAGGGCGACACGGCGCTGGCCAACTCCGGCACGGATATTGGAACCGCGACCGGATTGGGATCGCGCGGCACCGTGCGCGCCTTTGAGCCACCGCATACCGGTTCCAACTATCTGCTGCGGGAATTCGTGTATGTCGTCGGCCGCAAACATGTGGCAAAGCTGCGAATGCTGGCCTTGGGCTTTGGCTTTGTCCTGCCAGTGGCGCTGCTACTGATGCCGCTGCACGACGTGGTCGTCAAACATCTGCTCGCCCTGATTGCCGTGATCGCGCATCTGATCGGCATCGCCACGTCGCGCTGGCTGTTCTTTGCTCAGGCGGAACATGTGGTCGGGCTCTACTACGGCAAACGTTAGCCCGCGCGGCAACGCCGCGATTTGAGTATTTTTGACCAGAAAGAAGCAGGAGCCCGGCGCCCAGGTATCGGACGTCGGGTTTTTGATAAGGTCGTTACAAAAGCCCTGCGTGCTTCATCGCCGCGTCGATGGCAGCCTTGGTGCTGTCTTCCAGACCGGTCAGCGGCGAGCGGACCTCTTCGCTGCACAGGCCCAGTTTCGACAGGGCATACTTGGCGCCGACCAAGCCCGGCTCGATAAAGATCGCCTCGTGCAGGGGCATCAAGCGGTCTTGGTAGTCGAGCGCCTTGGAATAGTCACCGGCAAGCGTCGCCTGCTGGAATTCGGCGCAAAGCCTCGGCGCCACGTTGGCGGTGACAGAGATGCAGCCGACCCCGCCATGGGCGTTGAAGCCCAGCGCTGTCGCGTCCTCGCCCGAAAGCTGGATAAAGTCAGGGCCACATGCGGCACGCTGCTGGCTGACTCGGGCCAGATCACCGGTGGCATCCTTGACGCCGACGATGCGAGGCAACTTGGCCAGCGCGCCCATGGTCGCGGGGGTCATGTCCACGACCGAGCGGCCAGGAATATTGTAGATGACGATCGGGATCTCGGCGCAGTCATGTAACGCGGTGAAATGCGCGATCAGTCCGCGCTGGGTGGGCTTGTTGTAATAGGGCGTCACCACCAGCGCCGCATCGGCTCCGATCCGCTGGGCGAATTGCACGAAGCGGATCGCTTCGGTGGTGTTGTTCGACCCTGCGCCCGCGATCACCGGTACGCGTCCGGCAGCGGCCTTGACCACCTCGGCCACAACGGTCTCGTGTTCCTCGTGAGTCAGCGTGGGGCTTTCGCCGGTGGTGCCGACGGGAACCAGGCCGGTCGAACCTTCGCCAATCTGCCATTCGACAAGCCGTTTGAGCGTCTCCAGGTCCAGCTCGCCGTTGCGGAACGGGGTGACGAGGGCAGGCATCGAGCCTTTGAACATGGAAAACGCTCCCTAGATAGAGTGGTAAGCGGGCAGTTGCCCGCCGGTTGCCCCGTTTGGTCCGGAAAGTGAATTGATCCGGGCCGCGCAAGGTATAACGTGAAAGGCTCTAGCCTTGGTTCGGCAGGAAATGCAAGGGATGTCCCGCGTTCTGATCATCAGTCTGGCAGCGATTTTCTGGTGTTTCGCGGCAATCGGCCCTGTATGGGCCGATGCTGCCGCGAATCTCCGGGTTGCTCTGCGGGAAATGCGGGCCGAGAACTGGACCGAGGCGCTGAGTGTCGCGGGCGCGCGCGGTTCGGTGTCGCGCGACATCATCGTCTGGCACTGGCTGCGCAGGAGCTATGGGACCGATGGCGATGCGCTGGTGTTTCTGAACCGCCGGGGCGATTGGCCGGGTCTTGACTATCTGCGCCGACAATCCGAGCCGCAATTCACCCTTTCCCCGCCGGAACGGGTGCTGGAGTTCTACTCGGGCGCACCGCCACAGACCGCCGAGGGCGTGCTGAATTATGCGGTGGCGCTGCTGGCCACGGGACAGCGGGGCGATGCCGAAGCGGAACTGGTCAAGGCCTGGCGCACCCTGCCCATGGGGGCCGGGCTGCAACGGGACTATATCGAGAATTACGGCAAGCTGCTGGCGCCGCATCATGTCGCGCGACTCGATCGTATGCTGTGGGAGGGTTACACCATCAGCGCCAAGCAGATGCTGTTGCTGGTGGATGAGGATCAGCGCAAGCTGGCGCAGGCGCGGCTCGGGTTGAAGGACCGGGTGCCCGGTGTAGATGCCCTGATCTCTGCCGTTCCCGAAGCTTTGGCCCAGTCGCCTGGGCTGGCGCATGACCGATTTGTCTGGCGTGACCGAAAGGAGCTGGATGACAGCGCCATAGACCTGATGTTGGAACGCTCGGTCAGTGCCGAGGCGCTGGGCGAGCCGGGCATGTGGGGCAAGGCGCGCGCGCGGCTGACGCGGCTGATGATGCGGCAGGACCGCAACGAACGCGCCTATCAGATGGCCGCGCGCCATTTCATGACACCGGGGATGGGATATGCCTATGCCGATCTGGAGTGGCTGGCAGGGTATCTTGCCCTGGCCAAGCTGGGCGACCCAGCTGCGGCCGTCGCCCATTTCCAGCGCTTCGATGCGGCGGTCAACTCGCCGATTTCGAAAGGGCGGGCGGGCTATTGGCTGGGTCGCGCCTATGCGGCGCTGGGCGATGTGGACAAGGCCCATGCCGCCTATGCCATGGGGGCCGAGCATCAGACCTCGTTCTATGGTCTGCTGGCTGCCGAGCGGATCGGGCGCCCGTTCGACCCGGCCCTGGCCAACCCGCCCGCAACGCCCCCCTGGCGCGAGGCGGCATTCATGTCCTCCAGCGTGCTTGAGGCCGGGCTGCTGTTGCTGCGTGCCGGAGAGCGGGATCTGGCCGAGCGGTTCCTGACCCATCTGGCCGAGAGTCTCGACCCGGTACAGGCGACGCAGCTGGCCGAGATGGCGCTGGAGATGCAGGAACCGCATCTGTCGGTGATGATCGCCAAGCGAAAAGCGCAAGAGGGGGTGGTGCTGACCGGCGCCTATTACCCGTTGCATCCGGTCGGGCGGCTGAACCTGCCGATGGCGCCCGAAATGACGCTGGCCATTGCACGCCGTGAAAGCGAGTTCGACCCGGTGGTGATCTCGGGTGCGGGCGCGCGCGGCCTGATGCAGGTGATGCCCGCGACGGCGCGGCTGGTGGCCGATACGCTGGGCATTCTGGGTGGGCACTCTACCGACAGCCTGACGTCCAATTGGGAGTATAACGCCAAGCTGGGCGCCAATTACCTGGCTGAACTGGCCGGAGAGTTCGACGGCAATGTGGTGATGATGGCGGCGGGCTATAATGCTGGCCCCAATCGTCCGATCAGCTGGATGGAGCGGTTTGGCGATCCGCGCAGCGGCACCCCCGATATCGTTGACTGGATCGAACATATCCCGTTCGAGGAGACCCGCAATTACATCATGCGGGTGACCGAGAGCCTGCCTGTCTATCGTGCGCGCCTTGGCAAGGAACCGCTGCCGTTGCCGTTTTCCGCTGAACTAGCGGGATCGACTTTGCGCGCGTTCGCGCCACAGGGTGAATAGGCCAGCGGCCACGATCAGCGCGGCGCCGATGATGACGGCGCTGCGCAGGGTCTCGCCAAACACGGTGATACCCAGGATCGCGGTCCACATCAGGTGGAAATAGGCAAAGGGTTGCACCGCGCTTGCCTCGGCCATCTCGTAGCATTTGATCAACAGCCAGTGCCCGGTGGCGCCGCTGACACAGAGCAGCGCCATCCAGCGCCAGTCGGCGGCATTCATCGGCTCCCAGAACCACAGGCCAATGGCGGTCATGGCCACGGCGCCCGATACGCCGGTCCAGAAGAAGCTGGTGGCGGTGCTGTCCTGCCGGGCGGCATAGCGGGTCAGCAGACCATAGAGCGCGAACATCAGGGCCGAAATCAGCGGCACCACGGCCCAGGGGTTGAACACGCCCATGCCCGGCTGAAGGATGATCAGCACGCCGATCAACCCGACCCCGATGGCCGCCCAACGCCGCCAGCCGACCTTTTCGCCCAATACCGGGCCGGACAGGGCCGCCACCAGAAGCGGGTAGCAGATGAACACCGCCATGCTCTCGATCAGGCCCAGAACGGTAAAGCCGAATACCGCCACGCAGATCTCGCCCGCCAGCAGCAGCCCGCGAAAAATCTGCAGGCCCGGCTGCGCAGTGCGGGTTGCGGCGCGTAATCCGCCACGGGACCGGGCCGCCAGCGCAATCACGAAAGCGGCAAAGAACCAATATCGGATCATCACCACCATATAGGTGTTGTAGCTTGACGCGAGGTGGCGCGAGATACCGTCCTGAAGTGCGAACACGACCGTGGCGGCCAGCATCAGCGCGATACCGGCGGGAATATTGTTCTGCTGTACCCGCCCTGTCGCCTGTGTCATGGCCGTACCCCTTGCGTCATGTGCCGTTTGCGGCCGTATCCCGGCACCCGCGTCACGGCAAACCCGGCCGCCTCCAGCCCGCGCCGCACAAAGCCTGCTGCCGTGTATGTGGCAACCGTGCCGCCCGGTGCTGTCCGGTTTGCGACATGTGCCAGCAAATCCGCTTGCCAAAGCTCGGGATTCTTGGCGGGGGAGAAGCCGTCGAGGAACCAGGCATCGGCCCGTCCCGTCCATTCCGGCAGGGTCTGGCGCGCATCGCCCTGCACCACATCCAGTTGCAGTGTGCCCAGATCGCAAGGCGCTCCGGTCCAGACCTGCAGAAACCTTTCGACCCAGAGGGCAAGCTCGGGGAAGGCGGCCAGCGCCCGGGCCATGTCGTCATGCGTCATTGGATAGGCTTCGAAACTGGTAAAGCGCAGCGGGCCGGTCATGCCTGTGCTTTCCCAGGCGGCCCAGGCGGTCAGCATGTTGAGCCCGGTGCCAAAACCCAGCTCGGCGATATGAAAGCCCGGTCTGAACCGCTCTGGCAGGCTGTTGCCCGCCAGAAACACATGCCGCGTCTCGGCCAGACCGTTTTCAAGCGAGAAATAGGGATCGTCGAACCGGTCCGAGACCGGTATCCGGTCCTCGGTCCAGCTGAGTTTCGCTTGCTGGTCAACCATGCGAATATCCCCTACGAAATCGGCGCGACACTGGCGAAAGGGACGGGCGATGGCAATGGCCGATGTGACGATACGCGGCGCGGGGATCTTCGGCCTTTCCATCGCATGGGCATGCGTCTTGCGCGGGGCGCGGGTGCAGGTGGTCGACCCGTTCGGGCCGGGGGCAGGGTCGTCGGGCGGCTTGGTCGGCGCGCTGGCCCCGCATGTGCCGGAGAACTGGAATGCCAAGAAAGCGTTCCAGTTTGACAGCCTGATGATGGCCGAAGGGTTCTGGGCTGGAGTAGAGGCGGCGGGCGGCGTGTCGCCCGGCTATGGCCGCACCGGGCGCATCCAGCCGCTGTCGGATGATCGTGCCGTGGCGTTGGCACAGGAACGGGCGGTAAACGCCCGTACCCTGTGGCAGGGGCGGGCCGAATGGCGGGTCTGCCCGGTTGGCGAGATGGGCGGCTGGTGCCCGCCTTCACCCACTGGGCTGGTGGTGCAGGATACGCTCAGCGCCCGCATGCATCCACGTCGCGCCTGTGCCGCGCTGGTCGCGGCGCTGGCGGTGCGCGGAGTCGAGGTGCTGATCGAGGCGCCCGACCGGGGGCGGGTGATTCACGCCACCGGCATCGCCGGGCTGGAAGAGTTGAACCGCGGGTGGGGTCGCATCGTGGGCAGTGGGGTCAAGGGCCAGGCGGCGCTGGTGCGCTTCGATGCCGGGCGACAGGCGCCGCAGCTTTTTGCCGATACGGTGCATATCGTGCCCCACGCGGATGGCACGCTGGCAATCGGCTCCACCTCGGAACGCGATTACGATGACCCGAACGGCACCGATGCGGCACTGGACACGGTTCTGGACCGCGCAATGCAGGCGGTGCCGCTATTGCACGGGGCCGAGGTGATCGAGCGCTGGGCGGGCGTGCGCCCCCGCTCGCGCTCGCGCGCGCCGATGCTGGGGGCGCATCCGCTCTATCCCGGCCAGTTCATCGCCAATGGCGGGTTCAAGATCGGCTTCGGCATGGCGCCCAAAGTGGCCCAGGTCATGGCCGATCTGGTACTGGAAGGGCGCGACAGCATCCCCGAGGATTTCCGCCCGGAGGCTTCGCTGTGAACCTCGCTCCCTACCGGGTCGCACCGGACAGCCCGCAGATTGGCGTGGTCCTGTCCCTGATCCGTGACAGCTTTGCCTTCATGGATGGCCGGATCGACCCGCCCTCGTCAATGCATCGTCTGACTGAAGAAACAGTCGCGGATCATGCGGCGCGGCACGAAATCTGGGCACTGGGAACACCCCCGCTGGCGGTGGTGTTCCTGACGGTCAAACCCGGGCGGCTCTATCTCGGCAAGCTTGCGGTGGACGCTGAATTACGAGGGCAAGGGCTGGCCCGCCGACTGGTGGCTCAGGCCGAGACCCGCGCCCGCGCGCTGGGCCTGCCGGTTGTCGAGCTGGAAACTCGGGTGGAACTGGTGGAGAACCACGCCGCCTTTACTCGGCTTGGTTTTGTCCAGACCGGAGAGACCGCACATCCCGGTTACGATCGGCCCACCTCGATCACCATGCAGAAGAAGCTCGTCTGAAGCGCGTCGACGATCGCCACGGACGCGCCGAGAATTTTCGTCGAAAATTCTCGGCGCTCCGCGTTCGAGAGGCGGCGCTCAGCTGTCCTCGAACGGATCCCATTCATCCTCGACCTCGGGCAGCGCCTCGGTCACCACCTTGGCAGCGCGCTGTTCGGGGGTCTCGATATGGGTGATCCGCGCCTTGGGAAACTGTGCCAGCACCGCCTGCACCAGCGGATGTTCGCGGGCCTTCTCCTCCAGCGCGTATTTCTCGGCGTTGCGCACCTCGTCGATGGTCTTGTCGCCGCCCTGCGCCACCACGCTCACCGCCCAGCGATTGCCGGTCCAGCGTTGCAGCGCACTGCCCAGCCGCTGCGCCAGATCGGTGGGGGCGCGCTCGGTGGGTTGAAACTCGATCCGGCCCGGCTGATAGCTGACCAATCGCAGGTCCATCTCGATATCCGCCAACAGCTTGCCGTCGCGATTGGCGCGGATCAGTTCGACCACATGCTCGAATGTGGGAAACCGCGCCAATGCCGTTTGCGCATCCTGCGCCAGCGCCGCAACAGGCCCGCCGCCACCGCTGCGCGGGGCGGGTACATAGCTGGCGCTCACCCCGTTGGCGGAGGGCGCGCCCTGACCGCCGCGCACCCCGCCGCCGGGGTTCGGCGGCGGTGGCGCGTCCTGCAACCGTTTGATCAGCTCTTCGGGGCTGGGCAGATCGGCCACATGGGTCAGCCGGATCACCGCCATCTCGGCGGCCATCATCGCATTGGGAGCGGCTGCAACCTCTTCCAGCGCTTTCAGCAGCATCTGCCACATCCGGGTCAGCACTCGCATCGGCAGCGCATCCGCCATCTGCTGGCCGCGCGCCCGCTCGTCGGGCGAAACGGTCGGATCCTCGGCGGCATCGGGCGTGATCTTGACCACCGACACCCAATGGGTGATCTCGGCCAGATCGCGCAGCACTGCCATCGGGTCGGCGCCTTCGGCATATTGAGCGCCAAGCTCGGTCAGTGCCGCGCCCGCATCGCCGCGCAGGATCATGTCCATCAGGTCCAGCACCCGTCCCCGGTCGGCCAGTCCCAGCATCGCCCGAACCTGCTCGGCGCTGGTCTCGCCCGCGCCATGGCTGATCGCCTGGTCCAGGAGAGAGGTCGCATCTCGCGCCGACCCTTCCGCGGCGCGCACGATCAGCGCCAGCGCGTCTTCGGCGATCTGCGCCCCCTCGGCATCGGCGATCCGGCGCATCAGCGCGATCATGTCCTCGGGCTCAATCCGGCGCAGGTCAAACCGCTGGCAGCGGCTCAGCACTGTCACCGGCACCTTGCGGATCTCGGTCGTGGCAAAGATGAATTTCACATGCGCCGGCGGCTCCTCCAGCGTCTTGAGCAGCGCGTTGAAGGCGCTGGTCGACAGCATGTGAACCTCGTCGATGATATAGATCTTGTAACGCGCGCTGGCGGCGCGATAGCGCACGCTGTCGATGATCTCGCGGATGTCGTTCACGCCGGTGCGGCTGGCGGCGTCCATCTCCATCACATCGACATGGCGGCCTTCCATGATGGCCACGCAATGCTCGCATGTCCCGCAAGGTTCGGTGGTCGGCCCGCCATTTCCATCCGGGCCAATACAGTTCATTCCCTTGGCGATGATCCTCGCGGTGGTCGTCTTGCCGGTGCCCCGGATGCCGGTCATGATGAACGCTTGCGCGATCCGGTCGGCGGCAAAGGCATTTTTAAGCGTCCGCACCATCGAATCCTGCCCGACCAGATCGGCAAAGGTTTCGGGCCGGTACTTGCGGGCCAGCACCTGATAGGGGGTCGGAGAGGCGTCGGACATTGGCTGCTTTCGTCGGGGCTGGATTCTGGTTCTGCAGACGGTACTGGGCAGAGGGGCGAAGGTCCACCGCCTGTGTGATTGTTTCAGGGGTGGAACAGGATTGGGTTGGAAATGGCGGGTGCGTTCCCCTGTCTCGAGGTTGATGCAGACGGGTACAGGGGTATACGAATCTGTTCCGTCGAGTCCCTTCCCGTTGGAGGTAACGCCGTTCGGGACGATTACACGATTGCAAGTGGCGCGGGCGACGATGCGATATCCGACAATTTCGGCTCTAATCTGATTAACGGACAGCAGGGCGACGACTTCATCGTTTCGGTGGACGATCGCGGCGACCTGGGTACGGCGGACACCGTCAAGGGTGGCGTCGGGCGCGATACCCTGGTCGTGGATGAGGGGGACCTGGTCACCACCGGGGGTGGGGCCGACCAGGTGGTGATCGAGAATTATAGCGGCGTTGCGGATGGCTATGACGTTGTCACGATCACCGATTTCGATACGGCACGAGATGTCCTGACCCTGAAGGGCGAAGCTTTGCTGCTGCGTCCCGGCTCCGTTGGAGAGACACGGGTCAGCGTGCAAGAGCTTGATGACGAGACCGGGACCATGGTCCCGATCAACGGCATTCCGGTGGCACATCTGATCGGCGCTCAGGGCGTGACCCGGGATCAGATTCGCGTGTATATAGACAACCGCTGACCCGCGTCGCGGCGCTGTTTGATCTGTTCACGGGTATCTTGTCTTGCGATAACGCCGCGTTAAAGGCCATTCTACCCTTGGGGTCAGGATCGCCACGCCCCGTGGCAATGGTCGGTCGGGAAGGGATACCGCAGATGGCGCAGCTGGTTCTCTATGCGCTGCAAGTCGGCGGCGGCACATTGGCGATCTGCCAGTTGCCGGGACGGTCGGGCGATTATTCCGGCGATGTCGATCTGATCGGGTCCTGGGCGCCCGGGCTGGTGATCTCGATGACGACCGAGGTCGAGATGCTGCAGCACGGTGCGCGCAATTTTGGTGCTGATATCCAGAGTCGCGCCTGCCGCTGGGCTCATCTGCCGGTCGATGATTTCGGAGTGCCTGGCCGTGATGCCGAGATCAAATGGAAGGCGATCAGCAAATCGGCCCGGCATGCTCTGCACGGCGGCGGGCGCGTATTGATCCATTGCAAGGGTGGCTGTGGCCGGTCGGGCATGGCGGCGTTGCGCCTGATGATCGAGACGGGCGAAGAGCCCAAGGCGGCGCTTGCGCATTTGCGGTCGGTCCGCCCCTGCGCGGTGGAAACCGACGCCCAGATGGACTGGGCGCTGGCTGGGCGTGCTATCCGGGACTGATCCTTCAGGCCGTTGCTTGCGCTGGCGCAGCAGAGTGGACGCAGCGGGGCCGGGCCTCGGCCATGGCGCATGGTACCGGGCCCGGCCCGGCGGCAAATCCCGCTCCGTCGGGCGCCATCAGCGCATCGGCAAAGCGATTCAGATGCGACAGGGCGGTGTCTTCGTCGACGCCGCAGAACACGCGGATCCGGCTGTGCGAGGCGGCGTAGCGGGCCATGCAACCTGCTCCACACGGGGGCATCTCGCAATGCCCCTCTATCGCGAAACCTGCATCGGTCATCGGTTCAGCCTGACGCAGCGCGCGGGCGAGGTTCTCGGCCAATGCCGACAGCGCCGGGCAAGGCCTGCCGGTTCGGCGACAGAGCGTTGCGGCAAATTCATGCGTTCTTGTAGTCCAGATCATCCTGCGCCCTCCGCGCGGTGGAACAGGGTGTCGGGGACCGGCCGACCAGGGCCAAGGCATCCCGTCCGGACACCCCGCCCGGGTTCGAGTTACGGTTGCGATGGCAGGTCTCCTGACTTGCGGGTCCAGGCTTTGCCGGCCTTCCCGGCCCGGGGGCCAGTGGCATTTCGGCATCGCTCACCGCTTACAGTTGCGGGGGCAGTCTCGGCATTGGTCCTCTGTCGCCAGGGGGCCGCACCGTGTTCCCTTTTCATCCCGGCGCATGTGTCACCGAGAACCATCGCCTTAGCGGTAGCGGGTGTTGCGGGCCGGAGTCAAGCCGGGTGTTCGTGCCGTGTTTTTCCCCATGCGGCGGGATGCTAGTATCGGTATCGAGTAGTCAGGCTGAAGAAGGGTGTCGGCATGCGGTTGAGAGGAGTACGCGGCAGCAGGCATGTCGAGGATCGTCGCGGGCGACGTGGCGGTGGCATGGCCATCGGCGGGCGCGGGCTGGGTATCGGCGGGGTTCTGCTGCTCTTGGTTATCGGCGCTTTCACCGGCATCGACGTCACCCCGTTCCTGACCGAACGGCCGGGCCCGAGCCAGAGCACACCCAAGGAACTGACCGCCGAAGAGCGGCAGGCGGGCGAATTCGTCTCGCGCGTATTGGCCACGACCGAGGATGTCTGGGGCACCGTGTTCCGCGACCAACTGGGCCGTGACTACATCCCGCCGACGCTGGTGCTGTTCTCTCAGGTGACGTCCAGCCCCTGTGGCGGCGCCTCAGGCGCGACCGGACCATTCTACTGCCCCGCCGATCAAAAGGCCTATCTCGACACCGATTTCTTTGCCACGCTGGCGCGGCGGTTGCAGGCGGGTGGCGATTTCGCCGCCGCCTATGTAATCGCACACGAAGTGGGCCATCACGTGCAGAACCAGTTGGGCATTCTCGGTCAGGTGGATCAGGCCCGCCGGCAATCCTCGCAGGTCGAGGCCAACGCGCTGACCGTGCGGCTGGAATTGCAGGCCGATTGCCTGTCGGGTGTCTGGGCGCGCTCGGTCCAGGGCCTGATGGAACGCGGCGATCTGGATGAAGCGCTGAACGCCGCCCGGATGATCGGCGACGACCGGCTGCAACGGCAGGCGGGCCGGGTGCCGCAACCGCATACCTTTACGCACGGCACGTCGGCGCAGCGGGCATCCTGGTTCGATCGCGGCTATAAAAGTGGCCGGGTCGCAAGCTGCGACACGTTCAACACCAACAGGCTCTAATCCGCGCGCGGCAGCATCTCGGGCAAACGGCGCAGCACGTCCGAGGATTGCCGGGCGCGGGCCAGCATCCAGCCGCCTTGCAGCAGGATGAACATGGTCTCGGCGATCTTTTGCGGATCGGTTAGCCCAAAGCGTCTGGCATGATGCGCGCCCTCGGTAATCCAGCCTTCGAACAGGTGGCGGGCATGGGCGCGAAACGCGGCGTTGTCCGGGCCTTCGAACAGGGTCGACGAGATCGGGCAGCCATCCCATTGGCCTGACTTGTCAAAGAGCTTCGCGACCTTGCCGCACAGCACCTGCATCCCGTCATGGAAACTGTCGGCCGGTTCGAACGAGGCCGCGATCAGCCGCAGCATCTCGTCCGAGGCCCAGGTGGCCGAGGCCAGTGCCAGGTCGGATTTCCCATTGGGAAAGTGGTGATAGAGCGAGCCCTTGGGCGCCTCTGCCTCGGCCAGCAGTTCGGACAATCCAACGCCATGATACCCCCGGCGCTGGAACAGCTGGGCGGCGGTGCGGATCAGGCGATCTTTGGTCGGAAGTGGACGTTGGGTCATGTGCCGAGGATATTGACAGCTCTGGACCGATTGGTCCAGACATGAGAAATAGACCAATCGGTCTAGTAATTCTGGAGGTCGCAATGCTGGATATGCAGACATCTGTCGGGGTCGAGGATTTTCATTTTACGTCCGGATCGGCGCAGCTGTCGGGGCGGCTCTATCTGCCGGTGGGCACGCCCCGAGTTGCGATTGTGATCAACAGCGCCACCGGGGTGCCGCGTGAGTATTACCAGCATTTCGCCACCTGGCTGGCGGCCGAGCGGGGCATGGCCTGCCTGACCTATGATTATCGCGATTTCGGCCATTCGACGAGGGGGCCGCTTGCGGCCTCGACCGCCACCATGTCCGACTGGGCGCTCCTTGACATGCCCGCCGCCTATGCCGAAATGCAGCGCCGGTTTCCCGATCTGCCGCTCTGGGTGATCGGCCATTCGGTTGGCGCCATGCTGGGGCCACTGCAACCGGGGATCGAGCCCATCGCGCGCATGATCTGCGTCTGTTCCGGGCTGGTGCATCACTCGGACCACCCCTGGCCCTATCAGGCGCTGGCGCGGCTGTTCTGGTTTGGTCATGCGCCCCTGCTGGTCAAGACCTTAGGCTATCTGCCGGGGCGCGCGATTGGCTTTGGCACCGATCTGCCGCCCGGCGTCTATTGGGAATGGCGGCGCTGGTGCACAACGCCCGGCGCATATTTACCCGAGACAGGCACCCGCCTGCCGAAACCCGATTGGGGCCGCTCGGGCGCGCAAGTCGATCTCTTTGCCTGCGAAGATGACGATACGATCCCACCCGAATGTGTCTGGCGACTGGCCGAACTCTATGGCGACAGCGCCCGGCGGCACCTGTTGCGGCCAAAGGAACACGGGGTACGCGAAATCGGCCATCTGGGCGCGTTTGCCCGGCGCAATGCCGCACTCTGGCCTCGGCTGATCGCCCCCTGAGGAGGGGGCGATCCCGGGGCTGTTCAGCCCTTGTTCCGGCCCTGCTTGTCGCGCATCACCGCGCGGACCATCTTGCCGAACGCCTTGTCGCGTGAGCGCGCCTCGGCCACGCTTTCCGAGTTGCGCGCATCCTCGCGCTTCAGCTTGCGCCAGCGGTCGAGGCGAGCGGGTTCCAGCGTGCCCGCCGCAATGGCTGCCTGGATGGCGCAGCCCGGTTCGCTGTCATGTCCGCAATCCGAGAAACGACAGCTGGTGGCGAGGTCCGAGAGGTCCTGAAAAACCTCGTCGATCCCGTCGCCCGCATCCAGCAGACGCAGAGCGCGCATGCCTGGTGTATCGACCAGCCAGCCGCCGTTGACCGTCCGCCGCAGGGCACGGGCGGTGGTGGTGTGACGGCCCTTGGCATCGTCCTCGCGGATACCGGCCGTGGCCTCCTGCGTACCGGTGAGGCCATTCATCAACGTGGTCTTGCCCACGCCTGAAGAGCCCACCAGCGCCCCTGTCTGGCCGGAGGGGCACCATGAAAGGACCCTATCCAGATCGGCAGGATCAAGCGCGTTGACCGCCAGCACCGTCAGAAACGGCGCCAGCGCCTCGGCCCGCGCGACATAGGCGCGGGGGTCGGCACAGGTGTCGGCCTTGGTCAGCACCACAACGGGATAACACCCGGCCTGATGGGTCAGCGCCAGATAGCGCTCCAACCGGGGCAGGTTGAAATCGGCGTTGCAGGAACTGGTGATGAACAGCACATCGACATTGGCCGCGATCAACTGCGCCTCGGCCCCGGTTCCCGCCGCGCGCCGTTTCAACAGGCTGCGCCGGTCGAGCAGATGCCGGACGCGGTGCTCGGGATCGGCCAGGACCCAGTCGCCCACGGCAAAGGCGCCGGTCGGCTGGTCGGGCGGCGTGATCAACAGCGTTTCGCCCTCGGGCGACAATCCGGTCAGGGCGCTGCGGTGAATGGCTGTCAGGCGATAGGGCGTACAGCCGGAATGGGCCGCGGCCTGCGCGGCAAAGAAAGAGGACCATCCAAGGTCCGGGAGTGTAAGAGACATCGGTCTGCCTGTTGCGAAAGAACGCAAGGCGGGCGGATGGCGCACGCGCATCCGGCCGGAACGGGTTCAGGCAGGGGTATGAGTCGTCAGAACCGCTCTGCCCGAAGGGTCTTTGCTACAATCATACATCCCTCCGCATGCTACAGAATTCCGGGTGCCGCAGGCGCGGCGGTGCAAGTGAGAGGCTGGACATCGACCCAAGCGGGACTCGTTGTGGCTGCTTCCTTCCGGACCTGACCAGGTTGGCGAGGCGCTCGCCCGCGCCAACCTCTCGCGACCCGATATAGGCGGGTCGGGCCGGGATGACAAGATCTCAAAGCCCGACGCGCAGGCAGAGAAACCCTTCGGCGTCCACGCCCAGATCGGCTATGTCGCGCCCGGCAAGCTCGTCCAGGTGTTCGCGGGCGCGTGGCCCGGTGCGTAGAATGGCGGCCCGCCCCGGCAGCGGGGCAAATCGCCAGGGTTGGGGCGCGTCCTCGAGCGGATCGCGGGGCAGGCGCCCGGACAGGTAGTCGCGCAAAACGGCCTGTATCCGCAGCCCCGGCAGGGAAACAGGCTGACCGCTGTCCAGCATGTGGAAATGACCGCCGCCATTGGTGCGGTAATTGTTCAGTGCGACGACAAGCCTCTGTCCCTCTTCGATGGGCTTGCCGTCGTGAAACAGGGCTCCGATTCGACGGTTTCGGTCCGAGATCAGTTGGCCGCCGATATCGTATCGTGGTGGCGTCGACAGGTCGATTTCATAGCTGAGCCCATAGAGGATATCGAAATTGTGCCCAGGAACTCTGGCATCCCGCAGCAGGGCGGCGCCTTTCGCCTCACCGGGTCTGTGGAACACGCCCGCTGCCATCTCGAGCCATTCGCGCAGGTCGGCCCCGGTCAAAACCAGCGCCCGCAACTCGTTGGGAAACATGTGCAGATCGGCCACATGGCGCATCGACAATGGGCCGGCGGGCACGTCTGTATAATGATCCGGTCCGGCGCGACCGCCAGCCTTGAGCGGCGAGACCGCCGACAGCATCGGCAGATCCGACAGCGCCGTGCCAACCAGATAGGGGCGCAAGCCAGCGGCCTGCGCGGCGGCGACCTTGGCCAGGCTGCGATCGGGTGCGATGAAGGCGAAATAGCTGTGCATCGACTGGTCCGAGTGACCGGCAGGTTGATTGGCGACCGCGCGCGTGGTTGCATGATCGGCAGCCAGCAGGCGCACAAGCGTCGCATCCTCGTTGCCAACGGCTGCGCGCAGGGTGGCTTGTGCCCGTTCGACCCGCCAGCGGCCTTGCGCTCCCAGCCTCAGATCGAGGTCGATGACCCCCAGATGCGAGCCGTGATGCCCCGGCATGACCACAGGTTTTCCATGTACCAGCCCCTCGGTCATCGGCGTATGGGGGCAAGGTCCGGTATCGGGTGCGGGCACCTGCAAATGGGTATGTCCGGCGATCACCGCATCGACGCCCTCGAGCGCGGCAAGCGGGATCACCGCGTTTTCCTGCTCGGGCGTCGCCTCGGGCTCGGCCAGCCCGGAATGGGCCAGTGCAACGATCAGGTCGCAGCCCTTGGCCTTGAGGCGGGCCACCGCTTCACGTGCCGACTCTACGATACCCCCGACGCGCATCCGCCCTGACAGCAGATGCGAGTCCCATTCCACAGTCTGTGGAGGCAATGCAGCCAGTACGCCGATCTTGATCCGGGATTGCACTGATCCGCAGTGCACCGTGCGATCAAGGATCGCGGTGTGCTTCCACGAGGGTGAGCCGTCCAGCCGGTGGGCGTTCGAGCAGACCACCGGGCAGGGTGCCTGACCCAGCACCCGGTCCAGAACCTCCAGCCCAAAGTTGAAATCGTGATTGCCCAAACCCAGCGCGTCATACCCGAGATAGGCAAAGGACCGCATCAGCGGGTGCGGGTTCTCGGGGTGGTGGGCACAGACATCGCCCATCTGACTGCCCTGAAGGCTGTCGCCATTGTCGAACAACAGGCACAGGTCGACCCCCGGCTCGGCCCGCGCGGCATGGATCAGCCGGGCAATGCGGGTCAGCCCTCCGGACGGGTCGGGACGGTCGGCATAATAGTCGTGGCCCGTCAGGTGCATATGCAGGTCGGTGGTGGCCAGCAGGCGGACGCGCAATTCAGCGCCGCCCTCTGCGACGGCATCCGTTGACATGGCCTGATGTGAAGGTTCCATTCAAATTCCATTACCCGGTCCATGCGAAAACTCCCCCATAGGTAGAGTGCCCTATTCAGAAATAGAAAAAACCGTATCAGGGCAAGGTGTTAGTCGATCACGATTTGTGTCAACCCTGTCTCTTTCCGGCGTCAGTGCAGGCAGTTACCGATTGATCTGCGCCGCCCGCCGTGGCAGCCCTGTGCCACCGGTGAGCCGGTCAGGGCGAAGTCGAGAGAGGGCAGGCATGAAAACCGCAGAGCAGGTTACGTTTGGAGGCTCGGGTCTGGATCGGGCGGCACATCTGCGCGGTGATGCGATGGCGCAGGCGCAAATGGCCGCCGACCCCAAAGCACGCTGCCTGCTTCTGTGGCGCGGCAAGCTGCTGGTCGAAAGTGAGCGGCTTGAGCGTCTGGCCTGGGTCGCGCCGGCACATCCGCTGGTGACCGAGGGTCCGGGTGGAGAAGCCGAGACGCCGATTTTCCTGGGCCTCGATGACACCGGCGCGCCGCTTTTTGCTCAGGACATCTCGGGCTGGCAGGCTGAGGGACAGGACCTGACCGGGTTGGGCGGTTTCGTGGACAGATCCGAGCAGCAGCACCCCGAATTGCCCAAGGGGCAGGTGTTTGCCGAATTGCGGCGGATCATGACGCGGCTCAGCCCGCGCGATGCTGAACTGGCCGCCACCGCCAAGGCCGTGATCGGCTGGCACGCCAGTCACAGGTTCTGCGCCCGCTGTGGCGTCCGCAGCGAAATATCGCAGGCGGGGTGGCAACGCGGCTGCCCGGCTTGTGGTGGCCAGCACTTCCCGCGCACCGATCCGGTGGTGATCATGTTGATCACCCATGGCGACCAGGTGTTGATGGGTCGCTCTCCGGGTTGGCCCGAGGGGATGTATTCGCTGCTGGCGGGTTTTGTCGAACCGGGTGAGACGCTGGAGGCCGCCGTGCGCCGCGAGGTGCTCGAAGAGGCGGGCGTGCCCGTCGGCGCGGTCACCTATCTGTCCAGTCAACCCTGGCCATTTCCGGCCTCTCTGATGTTCGGCTGCGCGGGCGAGGCGCTGTCGCGCGACCTGAAAATCGACCCGGTGGAAATCGAGGATGCGATCTGGGTCAGCCGCAGCGACATGATGCTGGCCTTTGCCGGCGAGCATCCGCGCCTGCTGCCCGCGCGCAAGGGGGCGATAGCGCATTTCCTGTTGCAGAACTGGCTTGCGGACACGTTGGATTAAGGGGAAACTCGCGCAAAAATCACAACCGACGAGGGATCATGCAGTTCATCAGCAAGGAAGACATCGAGGCGCCGGTGGCGCAGGTCTTTGCCATCCTTTCCGAATTCGAGACCTTTGAGCGCTCGGCCATGCGCCGCGGGGTCGAGGTGCAGCGCGTCGATGCCAGCGCCCCGATCGGGGCAGGCATGGCCTGGGACACCCGGTTTCGTTTGCGCGGTAAGCCGCGCGAGATGCATGTGGTGCTGAAACAGTATGACGCGCCGTCGCTGATGCGCTTTGCCAGTCACAGCAAGGGCATCAACGGCGATGTGGTGATCGAGTTGCTGGCGCTGTCGCCGCGCCGCACAAGGATGAGCTTTTCCATCGAGTTGAAGGCGAACACGCTGTCCGCGCGCCTGTTCCTGCAATCGCTGAAACTGGCCCGCAAGAACATGTCCCGCCGGTTCAAGCTGCGGATGGCCGAATTCGCCAAGGAAATCGAGGGCCGCTGCGCCCGCTGAGCGGGCGCCTTTGCGAATCTAACAGCTTTGCGGTCGTTTCAGCTGCGTGGCCGGGCAGCAGGGTAAACGCCCAGGATCTCGACGTTGTTGGTGAAATGGTTCAGCTCGTCCATCGCGAGGCGCACATTGTCGTCTTCGGGGTGACCGACGATATCGGCATAGAACTGCGTGGCCGAGAACGAGCCATCCAGCATGTAGCTTTCCAGCTTGGTCATGTTGACGCCATTGGTGGCAAATCCTCCCAGCGCCTTGTACAGAGCGGCGGGAATGCTGCGCACCTCGAACACGAAACTGGTGATCATGCCGAAATCACCGCGGCGCGAATCGTCTGTCTCGCGCGACATCACCAGGAAACGCGTTGTGTTGTTGTCGGT
>NZ_JBXWRD010000046.1:0-33005 GCF_059612725.1 Ruegeria sp. YKSF070
GACTGCGGTTCTGGAACGAGGCGCAGGGCTATTCCGAGGCCGCCCGCGCGGTGATGGCACAGCCGAAGAGCGAGGCATTTGCGATCTTCGACGCGCGTATCGCGGGTATCGCGCGCCAGTTCGAGGATTTCCGCCGCGCCGAAGCCGCAGGCGCGATACGGCAGGCCGATACGCCCGAAGCACTGGCACACCTGCTTGGCCTGCCGCCCGAGATCCTGGCGCAAACCCTACGCGACCTGCCGCGGGGCGGTACCGATGCCTTCGGGCGCACATTCGCGACCCAACCGCTTGCATCGCCCTATTGCGGCGTGCGGGTGACGGGGGCGCTGTTTCACACCCAGGGCGGGTTGCGCACCGATACGCTGGCCCGCGTGCTGCGCCGCGATGGCACGCCGGTGCCGGGCCTTTACGCAGGCGGCGGCGCGGCCTGTGGTGTCTCGGGCAGCGGTGACAGCGGATATCTCTCCGGCAACGGCTTGCTGAGCGCTGTGGTGCTGGGTCGGATCGCGGGATCGTGTAGTGAGCCTCCGTCTTGAACCTACCCGTAAATCACCATCTCATGTCTTGGAACAACGCCGAGGATACCATGCGCCCAACGCCCTATCTTGCCCCGATCCCCGTGCGCGGCCGCATCAGTAGGCCGCAACCCAAGGGGTTGCCGGTCATCAACATGGGCTACAACGAGCTGCCCTATTCACCCCTGCCCGCGATCCGCGCCGCGATGGAGGAAACCGCCGCGCGGGCGCAATCCTATGGCAGCCCGCATTGCGACGCGCTGCGCGATGCACTGGGCGCGGCGCATGGGCTGGACCCCGAGCAGATCGTCTGCGGCAACGGGTCGGAGGAATTGCTCGACGTGATCGCCCGCTGTTTCGCCCGGCCCGGCGACGAGATCCTGATCTCGGAGTTCGGCTATATCCAGTTCGCCCTGACCGCCAACCGGGTGGGGGCGACATTGGTGAAGGCGCGCGAGCGTGACTACACCAGCGATGTCGATGCCCTGCTGGCAGGGGTGAGCGATCGCACCCGGCTCCTGTTCCTGGCCAATCCGAACAACCCGACCGGCACCATGCTGGAGATCGACGAGCTTTCCCGGCTGGCCCGCGACCTGCCTGCGCAGGTCGTGCTGGTGCTTGACCTTGCTTATGGCGAGTTCGCCGCGCCCGACTATTGCGCGGCGGTGCACAGCCTGGCGGCAAACCACGAAAACATCGTTGTCACCCGGACCTTTTCCAAGGCCTATGGCCTTGCAGGCGCGCGGGTCGGCTGGTGCCACGCCCCCGCATGGATGGTGCCCATCCTCTATGCCGCGCGCGGCATGGGGACCGTCAACGCGATGGCGCAGGCCGGGGCGGTGGCGGGTCTTGCCGACCCTGAGGCGATCCAGGCGCGGGTCGATGAGATCGTTTCCGAACGCGCGCGTCTGACCGGGGCACTGGGACAGTTGGGTCTGGTCGTGACCCCAAGCCGGACCAATTTTCTGATGGCCCGTTTCCGGGACGGCGATGCGGCCCGGACCGAAGCGCTGGTCGAGCATCTGTTCGCGGATGCCGGGATCGTCGTCAACCGCACCCGCGAGGCGGGGCTGGAAGCGTTCTTCCGCTTCTCGCTGTCGCTGCCCGCGCATAACGATCTGCTGCTGGACAGTGTCCGCAGGTTCATCGGACAAGGTTAGACCGGGAATGGCGGCGCGGGCGGCACCGGTGTTTTTTGAGTATTTTTAACCAGAAAGAAGCAGGATGCGGGATGCGCCTCCGATCTAGTCGCCCTTGACCGGCATCTTGTCGAGATGGCGCAGCATGGCGGCAAAGGCGCCGATACGCTCCCTCTGATAGGCGGCAACGTCGAGCCCGTCATAGTCGAGAAAGCCGCGCCCGTCGCGCAGGCCGCGCCGCCCCTCGGCCATGTTGGTCTCGATGATGTCGGGCGCTGCGAACCTGTCCTGCCCGGTAGCGCGGGTCATGTAGCGGCTGGCGTGGTAGAGGATGTCGCCGCCGCCCCAGTCGATGAACTCCAACAGGCCCAGCACCGCAAACCGGAAGCCGAATCCGTATTTTGTGGCCTTGTCGATATCGGCGCTGCTGGCAACGCCTTCCTCGACCAGGCGCGCGGCCTCGTTCATGGCCAGCGCCTGGATACGCGGTACGATATAGCCGGGGCTGGCGGCACAGGTGACCGGTACCTTGCCGATCCGCTCCAGCAGGTCGATCAGGCGGGCGGTGACCGCCGGATCGGTGGCATCACCGGGCGAGACCTCGACCAGCGGCACCAGATAGGCGGGGTTGAGCCAGTGGGCATTGAGGAACCGGTCGGGCGGGGTGACAAACCCCTGAAGGTCGTTTGACAGGATGGTCGAGGTGGTCGAAGCGATGACGGCATCCGCGTCGGCATGGCGCGACAGGGTTTCGAAAACCTCGCGCTTGGCCTCCAGCGTCTCGGGCACACCTTCGAAGACGAAGGGCACCCCGGCAAGCGCCGCCGCCAGATCGTCTTGGCCCACAACCTCGACACGGGCCAGCATGCCCTCGGCTTCGTTTGCCTGCATCAACCCCACATCTGCCATCAGCGCAAAGGTCGCGCGAAGTTCGGCCAGTGTCTCAGCCTTGAGCCGGTCGAACTCTGCCTTGGGTCGCGGCTTGGCGTCAATCAGGCGGACCGGGTGGCCGGAATAGGCGAAGGCCACGGCCATGCCCCGGCCCATGCGCCCGGCGCCCACAGCGGCGATGGTTTCCCGCGCCGCCATCTCAGGCCCCGTCCCGCAGCATGGTCTGCAAAGCGGCGCGGTCCATCCCGGCGAGCCCAAGGTTTTCCAGCGTCCGGCCGCTCTGGCGGAAATCGTCGTCGCAGATGGCAGACCCCAGCGCCAACAGCCCCGTCGCCGTGGGCGCGGGCACCCCGGCCCAATCGGCGACCGAGACCAGCAAGGCCAGCCCCACCGCCACATCCTCGCGCATGTAGCGATGTTCGGTCAGCACCAGATGCTCGCGCCAGTCGCCGCTGTCGACCAGCTTGTCATGGGCGAGGTTGCCGTACATCCAGTCCGAGGTTTCATAGTGATCAGCCAGCGGGAAATGCGGCGCGCCATAGCCCAGCGCCTCGCGCAGCGCCATACGCTCGGCATCGAGCCGCGTGGTGACCCGACGGATGGCGGGTTGGGTGCCCTCGTTGTGAATGTCCCAATGGTCGAAATGCTCGATCGGGCCCGCGTTCATCGTGATCAGCGGCGGGTGGATGATGGGGCCTGCGTTCATCAGCGCCCCCGACAGCGCATCGCCCGCCGGTTCGACCGCAGGATAGGCCCGCGCAAGGACCGAATGCGCATGTTCCGCGTTGCGAAGCGGATAGACCCCGGTCGGCAGACGGGTGGCGCGGGTGGTGATGGCGACGGTATCGGCCCCGTGCAGCCGCGTGAGATATGGCAGGGTGCCGGTTTCGGCCCAACTGACATCGGCGTGGTTTCCCGCCTTGCGAACGATGTCGGCCATGATCCAGCTGCCAAAGCTGCCCGGCGGCAGAAAGACGACCTGCCCATCTGTCAGGTAGGGCGCCATGGCCGCAGCGATATCGGATTGTGCCGTGGCCGGTGTCGGACAGACGATCAGGTCGGCGCCCCGGATCGCTTCGCCGATGTCATCCGTGACCATTGAAATGCGAATCGGACGCGCGCCCTCGAAATCCTTGAGCGTGATGACATTGACACGCGCCCGCAGCTCTGCCTGCGCAGACGCATTTCTGCGCCAGAACCGTATGTTGTGCCCCTGCGCTGTCAGATCAACCGCTGCGGCGGTCGAGCCGTTGCCACCGCCTAGAACTGCAATCTCCATCGCCCTCTCCCGCACCGATAGTTGCTGGACCAGATTACATACATGAAAAATCATATATCAAGGATATTTCTATTGCATTGGGCCCGGTGGCCGGTCTTACATGAAAATGCATAGAAGTCGGGGCAGACCGACCTAACTTCACCTTAAGGAATGTACCGCCCGACAGAAGGCGGTTCATCCTCCGTTGGATCAACAGGGAGTTGTGACATGAAAATCTTCAGCGGGCTTTCCAGAAAAGCCACTTATCTGATGGCGGCGGCAGCACTCGCCGTCATGGCTGCCCCGATGTCAGCCAAGGCCGAGGACCGGGTCAGCGCGGTCCATGCGTTCCCCGAGTTCCTGGTTTACACCAAGACCTTCCTTGCGATGGTCGCGGACATCAACGAGCGCGGCAAGGGCGTCGTCCAAATCGACGTACGCGGCGGCCCCGAGGCGATCGGCATGTTCGAACAGCCCGCCGCCGTGCGTGACGGCGTGGTCGACATGGTCCACACGCCGGGCAGTTTCTATGGTGCCAACGTGCCCGAGATCGACGCGATGGTCGCCTCGCGCGTGACCCCGATGGAAGCCCGGGCCAATGGCGGCGCGGCGCTGATGGACAAGGCGCATCAAGAGCGCTTCAACGTTCGCCATCTTGGCTGGATCGATGGCGGCATCAAGTTCCACATCTACATGAACAGCGAGCCCAAGTTCCGCGACAACGGCATTCTGGACCTGACCGGCGTCAAGCTGCGCGACAACCCGATCTATCACGCGTTCTTCGAGCAACTGAACGCAACCACCGCCTCGATGCCGGCGACCGAAGTCTATTCGGCGCTTGAAAAAGGCGTTGTCGACGCCGCGGCCTGGACCGAGATCGGCATTCCGCAGCTCAAGTGGAACGAGTTCCTGAAATACCGGGTCGATCCCACCTTCTACAACACCGATATCGGCGTGATCTTCAACCTCGACGCCTGGAACGCGCTTTCGCCCGAGAGCCAGAAGCTGATCGAAGAGGTCGTGATCGAGTGGGAAGGCAAGTCCTATGCCGACCGTCAGGCGGAAGTCGCCGCCGACGCCAAGACGCTTGCCGATGGCGGCATGACCTTCGTCGCTCATTCCGCCGAGGCAGGCGAGGTCTATCGCAAGATGGCAGACGATTCCGCCTGGGCTCGGATGTACGAGCGTATTGACGGCGGCGGCGCCGGTGCCGAGACCTACAAGGCCCTGCGCAAGACCTATGCTCTGGACGAATAAGACTGATTGAAGGCAGGCCGCCGTGCCCAAGCGGCGGCCTGCCCCCAACAAACAGAGCCAGGACATGATGCGTCTGATCGACCGTATTTGCGACCTGCTGGCCATATTGGCCGGTATCTACCTTGTGGGGATCATGTTCGGGATCGTGATCAGCGCGATGGCGCGCACACTGAACCTGTCCGGGTCCTGGTCCAGCCATATCTTCACCTTCACCGAATTCGGCCTGCTCTACATCGTGATGGCCGCCTCGCCCTGGCTGGTCCGCCACCGGGGGCACGTCTTTATCGAACTGCTGAGTGCAGCCCTGCCGCGCCGGATGCAGCGATCCTATAGCCGGGTGATCTCGGCGCTATGTGTCGTGATCTGCCTGACGCTGGTCTGGTACACTTGGGGCGCAACGGCCCGAGCCTGGCGTTTTGGCGATGCCGAGATGCGCAGCCTTGATATGCCGAAATACCTGCTTCTGGGCGCGATGCCGATCGGGTTCGGCCTGATGGCGGCGCAGTTTCTCCGCTTCGTCTTTGGCCCCGTGACCATGCATACCGGCGAAGCGGGCGTTCACGAATGACAATCAAGAATAAAAGAGGCGCAGGCAATGGAATGGTATGAGGCGCTCGTCTTCCTGCTGGGCATGATCCTGTTTTTCATGGCGCTCGGTATTCCCGTGGCGCTGGCCTTTCTCGCGGCCAACATGATCGGCGCGGCTTATTTCATGGGCGGGCGCGGCGATATCGCCAGCCAGATGGCGCGCGGCATCGGGCAATTGGCCAACAACGCGATCCCCACCGTCACCTCTTTCAACCTGATGCCGGTGCCGATGTTCCTGCTGATGGGCGAGATCTTCTTTTTCACGGGGCTCGCCAACCGCATGTTCGGTGCGGTCGACCGACTGATGGGCAAGCTGCCCGCGCGCCTGTCCTTTGTCACCGTGGCGGGCGGCACCGCCTTTGCCACGCTTTCGGGGTCATCCATGGGCTCCACCGCGCTGTTGGGCTCCTTGATGGTGCCCGAGATGCAGAAACGCGGCTACAAGAAGCACATGGCCATTGGCCCGATCCTGGGCACTGGGGGCCTCGCGATGCTGATCCCGCCCTCGGCGCTGGCGGTGCTCCTGGCGACGCTGGCAGAGCTGGATATCGGCGACCTGCTGATCGCGGGCATCATGCCCGGGCTGATGCTGGCAATCTTCTACGCGGTCATGATCCTCGGCATGGCGCTATACGACCCCAGCGCCGCCCCCGCCTACGAGGTCGAAAGCTCCAGCTGGACCGAGAAACTGCGCCTGCTCTTCGTCGACATCCTGCCGATGGTGTCCATCGTGATCGGCGTGATCCTGGTGATCATGTTCGGCATCGCCACACCATCTGAGAGCGCCGCCTTCGGCTGTCTCGGCGTGATCGTTCTGGCCGCGCTCTATCGCTCGCTGACCTGGGAGGGGATCTTCAAATCCGTGGCCGGCGCGCTCAAGGTCACCACGATGGCGCTGCTGATCATCTTCGGCTCGGCCACCTTCTCGGCGCTCCTGGCCTTCTCCGGTGCATCCTCCGGCCTGATCCGCTGGGCCACGGGGTTCGATCTGGAGCCCATCACGATGCTCTTGATCATGTTCGCCATCCTGCTGGTTCTGGGCATGTTCATGGACCAGCTCAGCATGATGCTGCTGACCGTGCCGATCTTCTTTCCGCTGGCGCAGACGCTGGGGTTCGACCTGATCTGGTTCGGGGTGATCGTGCTGCTCGCGCTTGAGATCAGCTTCACCACCCCGCCCTTCGGCCTGCTGCTCTTCGTGATGAAGGGAGTTTCGGCCCCCGGCACCAGCATGCGCGACATCTATGTTTCGGCGCTTCCGTTCATCGGCTGTTCGATGCTTTTGGTGGCGCTGCTGATCATATTCCCCGGTATCGCGCTCTGGCTTCCGGGGTTGGGGCAGTAGCGGCTACAGTCAACGGACCACAGAGCGCGTAAATCAACCGACTGGAGCCCACTTATCGCGGGGGGCTCCAGTGCACCGCTTGAGAGCCCGGCATGCGCAGCGAGATAAAAGAGCGGCCTCATTGCTGACCAAAAGGACATTCGCTGGCCGCCTCTCCTGACAATGCCGAGCGGAACGAAGTTTGTGTCAAACGTATATGTATGACCGAGGCGTCAAATGACGACAGCCTCAGGGTTCGCGTTGATCCCCCCAGTTCAACCAGGCAGCGTCCTCGGGCGACAGGAGCGAAGCGCAACGTTCATAATAGCGTGCGAGTTCATTGTCACTTAGGCGGCCTTCCCACTTGTTGGATGTGCCGGACGCAAAGAACTTCGCTTGATCCACGAAGGGCGAATCTTTGTGAAAGCGTCTTTCGCTGGCTTCGACTACCTTGCGCATGTTGGCAAACGTATTTGCCTCTGTCAGCGCAGCCAGAGTTTCCGGTGTCAGATCGATTTCCAAAATTCGGGCAAGCCGCGCAATCTGTCCGTGCAGATCTTTGCTCAGATCGGCGTAATGGAAGAAATGCACATTCCCCTTGCCCTCACGCGCTCTGGCCTGCTGGTAGTGATGTATGATGGAGCGCACTGTAAGATCATCCGTGCCCGTATCGGTCAGTGGTCCTTCGACAAATCTGTTGAAACCTGCCCGGATATCGTCGGGGAACATCTCTAATAGAGGACCCGCGTCTTTCATGTTCTCAACGTGGCTCCGAAACGAGAAATGGGCATCGACCGGATGACGATACACAACGATATAGGTCGGCTCTGAACCATATGAGATGCCGTCCATGGGCGTATGGCTTTTGAGGCAGCGCCGACGCGTCAGGCTGGTTTGCTTTTCGGCGATTGCTTTTCGGTCGCGAAATCCGCAATCGAGCCAAGGCGCTTCTTCTCTGTTGCCGGCATCCGGAACGACCCTGCCATGTATCAGCATCATGACGATATTCAACGTCCATGTCGTGCCGCATTTTGGGGGCGTGCAAACGATCACGTCGTTGGGCCGCAGCTGAAATTCATCCCAAATGTCGGTATTCGTGACCGGGCCGAGATAATCGCGGAGACGTTCTGTTTGGACAGTCTGCATTTGGCTTCCCCCAAGTCCGTAACCCCACGTTAGTCGACCAGCATCAAACCGCAAAGCAGTTTGAGCGTCAGGGATACGAGGCGAAAAAGCCGCAACGATGGGCTCAAATCCTCCCATCGCGCGCGAGGGATCAAGGCCCGCAAAGGGTCGGGAAACGTGTCGCAATATAAAAGGAGGCGTACCGTTGCCTGCGTCAGCCCTCCGCAGCCTCACAGCCCCTTGGGATGGGTCAGGAACTCTTCGATGATATGATCCGGCGCCTTGGTATAATCGCCCACCCGGCTCACCCCCTGCCCGGTCAGACGTTTCAGGTTCACGGCCATCTCGGCCATCTTCACCGCGATCGGAATGCCGTTGACCACTGGCGCCCCGTCGATCTGGTGATCATGGAACTGCGAGAACAGCAGCATCGGGATGCCGCCGCCAGGGATCAGCACATCGGTTCCCGCCGCCACCAGCGGCCGGCCCTGTTCCTCGAACAGGCGCTTGACTTCGGCGGCCTTGTCCGCATCGCCATAGGCGCCCAGGATCTGCCCCGGCTCGAAGGTCATCGCATGCACGCCAGAGACCCGCTCGCGCAGCCCGTACTTGCCGATCTGGTGATGGAACCACGGGATGAAGCGCGGGTTGATGGTGACAATCCCCAGCCGCTGGCCCATCTGGCAGCACCACAGCATGGTCGCCTCACCGAGACCGATCACCGGGATATCCACAACCGAGCGCGCCTCATAGAGGCCAGCATCCTGGAAATGGCCGACAATGAAGGCGTCATAGCCCTCGCGCTCGGCCCGGATCGCGTTACAGATCATCTCGCGTGCGCAGCGGAACTCCACCAGTGGATGGGCATAGCTGTCAAACGGCGTGATCCCCCGGATGTCGACCTGCGTGCCCGGCGCCGACACCGCGTCCAGATGCGGCCCCAGCATGTCCCAGTACTCTGCCCCGTTCTCGTAATCCACATAGCTCTGATACCAGAGTTTCATCGCCTTCCTCCCTGACCCTCGCGCGCGCAAGCCGTGCGCATGCTCCTGCTTCTTTCTGGTTCAAAATACTCCGGAGCGCGAGGCGGAGCCTCGCAAGACCTCACCCCGCAAAGGAGCGGACCGTCTGAAGCGCACCGTCCAGCGCCCGGCCTTCCTCATCCTGCAACGCCGCCTCGCGCAGGCGGCTCACCCAGTCGGCGGCATCGGCCCGCCCGGCGACCAGATCGGCCCCTGCCATCACGCGATCGAACTTGGACAGCCCCCTTGCATGGGTGTCGGAATAGCCCTTGATCAGCCGACGGCAGCGTAGCAGTTCCACCGCCAGATCGTAGTCGCGCTGGCGTGTTTCGCCGACCTTGCGCAACCAGGCCTCCAGATGCGCCTGCTCCTGCGCATGGCGCAGGGTGCGGCGGCGATAGCCGCGCAGACCGGCCAGCAGGTAGAGCTGCAGGAAACCGCTCACCCGGTCGCTGCGGATGCGGCGGCCATGGCCGAACCAGCGGTCCAGCCGCGCCATCCAGCGCGGAGAAGCCGCCACCCGCGCCCCCAGACCTGCCGGCAGCATCGAGGATATCTCCTCGGCGCGCGGGTGCAGGAACTCGGTCACCTGCATCCCCTGCCGGGGCGCCCGACCCATTTCAGCATCGATGCGATTGCGCCGGGCAGCGCGCGTCTTGCGACCTGCCACCCGGATCACATCGTCATAGGCCATCGCATTGGCGATATGTTTGGCCGCCTCGCGGGTCAGTTCAAAACCTTGCGCGGGCTCGTCCTGTCGGGCCAGTGCGGTCAGCCGGTCAAGATACTCGCCGCCATAGGCGCAATCCTGGAACGTCACCACCTTGCGCAACCCGGCCAGGGCCATTTCGCGCGCATCGGCAGGCAGGGCCTCGACCCGCGCTGTCAAGGCGGTCCAGGCCGCCAGCTGTGCCGCCGGCCCCTGAACGGCAGGCTCCGCAGGCGTTTTCGCCGCGACAGCGGCCTCTGGCTGCGCGGGATTGGCCGAGACCGCCTCGAACCCGGCGGCAAAGGCGGCAAGGCTGGCCTCCACCCCCTTGCCCGAGTTGCGGATCGCGGTCTCGAACGCATCGCGCGGGAAGGGCAGCGCACCCGAGCCTGCCAGCGCACCAAACAGGCTGGCCGAGATGACCGACCCCTTGGCGACTGCCAGCTGCTCCATATCCGCAGACAGGAACCTCGCTGCGGCGATCTCTGCGGCGGCCATCACCTCCTTGGCCTGCGCGATGCCGTTGCCCGGTACCATCTTCTCGGACACCGCCAACGCCCGATGTTCCGAGGCGATAAGCACGGTCCGGTCGGGCGTGACAAAGCCGCGCTGGATCGCCCGGCCCGCCTCCATCATCTCGGCAGCGATCAGGATGTCGACATCTCCGGCGGCGGGGGCCAGCGAAAACACCGGCGCCACCACGCCCTCGGGCGCGATTTCGATGTAATAGATGGTGGCGCCGGTGCGCTGGGCCACGCCCGCGACCGAGGTCGCCTGCACCGCGCGGCCAGCGGCGCGGGCCACGGCCTCGATCCAGCCGGTCAGCACGCCGCCGCCCTGCCCGCCCACGGCCATGACCACCAGCTTGGTGATCGCGCGGGCGCTGTCGGCGCCCTGCGGGGTCATCACGCTGTCCATACGGGTCATGACGCCTCTCCGAAATCGAGCTGTCGACGCGCACGCCGGTCTTGCAACCAGGTGATGATACGGCTGCGCCAGCCTGCCAACAGCCGTTCCCAGGGCCCCGGATTGTGCACGAGGTCGACGCGATAGAACGAGGGGCACAGAACCGCCGCCTCCGCCACCTCGCCACAATTGCCGCAACCGACGCAGGTCTGGTCGATGCTGGCCACCGGATCGTCGCGCAGCGGGTCGTCCAGGACCTTGAGCGACAGCGAGGGGCAGCCCGAGAGGCGAATACAGGCGTGATCGCCCGTGCAGATATCCTCGTCCACGCCAAAGCGCGGCGCCTCGACGCGGCGCCCTTCGCGGATCGCCTGCGCCCGCAGCGGTTTTTCCCGCCGCTGCCGGTTCAGCATGCATTCCGACGAGGCCACGATCAGTTTTGGCCCGTCATAATCGGTGGTCAGCGCCTCGCGGATGGTGTCGCGCATATGGCCCACGTCATAGGTGCGGTCGATCTGGCGCACCCATTTCACCCCCACCCCTTCCAGCGCCTTGGAAATCGGGTTGCCGGTGGCCTTTGACGGGTTCTTGGCGCGCGAGGACAGCACATCCTGCCCACCGGTGGCGGCCGAATAATAATTGTCGACCACGATGGCCACGCTGTCGGACCGGTTGAACACCATGTTGCCGATCGAGGAGCTGAGCCCGTTATGCCAGAACCCGCCATCGCCGATGAAAGACACCGCCCGCCGCGCGCCGCCACCATCGAACGCCGCGTTCGAGGCCGGGCCAAGCCCGTATCCCATGGTCGAGCCGCCGATCTCGAAGGGCGGCAGGGCGGCAAAGAGGTGGCAGCCGATATCGCCGGTGATCTGGTGCTTGCCCAGCTCCTGTTCGACCAGCTTCATCGCGGCAAAGATGGGCCGTTCCGGGCAGCCGGTGCAGAAGCCCGGCGGCCGGATCGGCACGGTCTGCGACAGGTCGGGCATCTCGGGCGGCGGCGCATTGGGGGCGATCACCTGCCCCGGCAAAAGCTGTGGCGCGGTGTCCTTGAGGAAACCCGCGATCCCCTCCAGCATGATCTGGCCGGTATATTCGCCCGCCATGGGGAAGAGGCCCTTGCCATGCAGGCGCACCGGCGACCCTGCCCGGTGCAGCATCGCGGCCAGCCCCTGTTCGATGAACTCGGGCTGCCCCTCTTCAACGACCAGCAGCGCCTCCTTGCCCTTGGCAAACGCCAGAAACTCGGCGCTCACCAGTGGATAGGTGACGTTCAGCACATAGAGCGGGATGGCCGAACGCCCTTCGATATCGGCCAGACCCAGCCTTTGCAGCGCGCGAATGACACCGTTGTACATGCCGCCCTGCACCACCAGACCCACGGGCGCGGTCTCGGGGCCAAAGGCCTCGTTCAGCCCCTGTTCGGTGATGAACCGCTCGGCGGCGGGCCAGCGGTTTTCCACCTTGTCGCGCTCATGCTGATAGGACATCGGCGGCAGCACCACGCGGGCGAAATCGCGGCGTGGCTCTGACAGCGCGTCGCGCACGCTGAGCGGCGGGCGCTGATTGTCGGCGCATGCGAACTGGCCGGTCACATGGCAAGAGCGGATCCGCACCATCAGCATGACCGGCGTGTTCGACGCCTCGGACAGCTCAAACCCCTGTTTCACCGCCTGCACGATGGACGGCAGGTTCGGGCGCGGGTCGAGCAGCCAGAATTGCGATTTCATCGCAAAGGCGTGGCTGCGTTCCTGCATGATCGAGGAACCCTCGCCATAATCCTCGCCCACGATCACCAGCGCCCCGCCGGTGACGCCGGACGAGGCCAGATTGGCCAGCGCATCCGAGGCCACGTTGACCCCCACCGCACCCTTGAAGGTAACCGCCCCCCGGATCGGATAATGTACCGAGGCAGCCAGCATGGCCGCCGCCGCCGCCTCGGACGCGTTCGCCTCGTACCGCACGCCGAGTTCGCCCAGCAGGTCCTGCGCATCGGCCAGCACATCCATCAGGTGGCTGATCGGCGCGCCCTGATAGCCGCCGACATAGCCCACGCCCGATTCCAGCAAGGCCTTGGTGATGGCCAGGATGCCCTCGCCGGTGAATGTCTCGCCCGCGCCCAGACGCAAATCCTGCACTTCGCGCTTGAAGGATCGCTCCGCCATGGCCGCCTCAGATCTCGTGCACGCGGATATTGGCGAGCATCTTGTTCAGCGTCGCCAGAAAGGCCTGCCGCTCCTGAGGCGCAATACCCTGGAACATGCGGTCGTGGCTGGCGCGCATATGCGGCCAGAGGCGGTCATAGACCGCACGGCCCGCAGGCGTCAGGTACACCCGGCTGGACCTCTGGTCATCGCTGTCCACCTCGCGGCGCACCAATCCGTCGGCCTGCAACCCGTCGAGCGCCCGTGACAGGGTGGATTGTTCGACCACCGCAAAAATACCGAGTGTACCGATCGGTAACCCATCCTTGGCCGACAGGATTGCCAGCGCCCGCATCTTGGCCGTACTCAGCCCCAGCGCGGTCATCTCCTTACGAAGGTTGGCGTTATACCGCCCCATGATCCGGTTCATGAGGTAGGGCGCATAGCCTTCAAGGCCGATTTCGGCCAAGTCCCTGAGATATTCGTTCTGATCGGTCGATTCGGCCATCTGGGTCTTTCGGTCGTTTCTACCGTCCAGAATTTCCGAAATTATATGCAAATGCAAGTAACTTGATCCCCATGGCGACGCAAGCCACCGGTTTTCCAGCTTCGGGCTTGTCAAATCCGCCCGACCCGGCAATCACGGGCGGCAACAACAGGACCAGAGAGAGGGCGAACCCGAGACATGGACAAGATCTTCATCACAGAGCGCGAACTGCGTTTCGGCGACTGCGACATTTCAGGGACCGCCTATTTCCCCTCCTACCTCGACATCCTCAACAGCGTGAACGAGGAGTTCTGGGCCGTCATGGGCTTTCCGTGGCACCACATCATCTGGAACGAGCGGTGGGGCACGCCGACGGTGCACCTGAGCTGCGATTTCTCGAAACCTTCGTTCTTTGGCGAGACGCTGCGGTTCGAACTGGGGGTGGTCAAGGTGGGTCGTTCGTCTGTCACCGTCCGCCACCGGATCAGTTGCGGTGAGGAAATCCGCTGGTCCTCGACCCAGGTTCTGGCCGCCAGCGATCTGGACAAACACACCTCGATCCCATGGCCGGATGCGATGCGCGAGGCGCTGGAGGCGCGCCTCGCTACTGTCGATGAACTCGGCTTCTGACGTTACATCTGTCCGGGCAGGTAAAGCGCCAGCGCCGGCACCGCCAGCAACAGCGCCAGACGGATGATATCGACCATCCAGAACGGGGTCACCCCGCGAAAGATGGTGCCGGTGGTCACGTCGCCGACCACGCCCTTGAGCACAAAGACATTCAGCCCCACGGGTGGGGTGATCAGGCTGATCTCGGTCACCACCACGACCACGATACCGAACCAGATCGGGTCATAGCCCAGCCCGGTCACCAGCGGAAAGAAGATCGGCACCGTGAGCAGCAGCATCGACAGAGATTCGAACACGCAACCCAGCGCGATATATATCGCCAGGATCACCGCCATCACCTGCCAGGGGCGCAACTCGTAGGTGGTGATGAGATCGCTCAGCGCCGTTGGAAGCCCGGCGATGTTGACGAAGTTGGAGAATATCCAGGCACCGATCAGCACCGCGAACAGGCTGGCCGCCGTGATCGAGGTTTCCAGCAGCACCTCGAGCGTGTCCTTGAGGTTGAGCCGGCGCCGCGCCAGCGCGATCAGGAACGCGCCCATCGCGCCCATCCCCGCCGCCTCGGTCGGGGAAAAGTTGATGTTGAGCGGCGGGATGTCGAACAGGCCGTAAAGCCCGCCGATCACAAGGAAGAACAGCAGCATGACCGCCCAGACCTCGCGCAGGGCGGCCAGCCGCCCGCGCAGCGGCACCCGCTCGCCCGCGGGGCCCGCCGCCGGATTGCGCCAGACCGTCCAGCGCACCGCGCAGAGATACAGCAGGATGCCCAGCATCCCCGGCACGATACCAGCGACAAACAGCTTGCCGATCGAGGTCTCGGTCAACAGCCCATAGATCACCAGAATGACCGAGGGCGGGATCAGGATGCCCAGCGTACCCCCCGCCGCGATCGAGGCGGTGGACAGCGAGTCGGAATAGCCGAACCGGCGCATCTCGGGCATGGCCACCTTGGCCATGGTGGCCGCCGTGGCCAGCGACGAGCCGGAAATGGCGGCGAACCCGCCACAGGCCACGATGGTGGCCATCGCCAGACCGCCGCGCAGGTGGCCCAGAAAGGCGTTCGAGGCGGCGTAAAGCTCGCGACTGATGCCGCCCTTGTTCACGAACAGGCCCATCAGGATGAACAGCGGCACCACCGAAAGGCCATAGTCCTGGCTGGTGTCGATGATCAACCGCGCCACCATCGAGATCGAGGCGCGAAAGCTGGTCTCGGTCATGAAGCCGACCATGCCGACAAAGCCCATGGCAAAGGCGATGGGCACGCGCAGCAGGATCAGCGCCAGAACCGCGCCAAAGCCGATCAGAGATGCGGTCATGAAACGCCTCCCGCAAGGCGTGGCGCGACCAGCAGCAGCACACCCCGCACCACCAGCACCACCGCCGTGACGAGGGTCAGCAGGGCAATGAACCAGCCCACATAATGCAGCGGCAAGCGCAGATATTCCATCACATCCCCATAGGATCGAGACCGTTCGGCCAGGTCATAGACCCGGCTGGCGGGCCAGAACAGGATGATGCCGCAGAACAGGCAGACCGCCGCATCGCGCCAGCGCGACAGGCGCAGGCGGTGGAACGGGCCATCCAGCAGATCGACGCTGACATGAGCGTTTCGGCCCGACAGCACCGGCATCACCGAAAACACCATGACCGCCATCAACAGCCGCGTCAGGTCGGCGGCCACCTCGATGGGCGCGTTGAAGATCGAACGCAGCAGCACATCGGCAAAGGTCATCACCATCAGCACGAACAGCGCCGCCGAGGCCAGCAGCCCCGGCAGCCAGACCGAAAGGGAAAAAATACGTTTCATCATGATGTCATTTTATCAGACCCGGCGCCGCACCCGCGCGGCGCCGGTCCTGCCGCTCAGTTGGCGGCCATTTCGGCCTTGACCATGTCATAGGCGGCCTGGGCATCGACACCAGCGGCATCAAGCTCGGCCAGCACCTTGGCGGTCACCTCGGCGGCGATCGCGGCGAATGCCGCCTGATCCTCGGCCGAGGCCTCGACGATCTTGGTGCCCTCGGTGCCGCGCGTCGCCTCATAGGCGATCATGTCGGACTTGTCCCATGCGGCGCCCGCCATGCGGCTGGCCGGTTCGCCGAACACCTTCTCGTCAAGCGCCGCCTGCACATCTGCGGGCAGGCTGTCAAAGGTCTCCTGGCTCATGATGATGGCAAAGGACCCACGATAAAGCCCGCCAGGCATGTCATAGAGGTTCTTGGCCACTTCGTTGAGCTTGAAGCCCACCCGCTCGCCCACATTCATCGCCACCGCGTCGGCAGCACCCGATTCCAGAGTCTCATAGACCTTGGGCGCGGGCACGTTGATGCCCACAAGGCCCAGCGCCGCGCCGACATCGCCGGCGACACCGCCGCCGATCCGGGTTTTCAACCCGTTCAGGTCTGCCAGCGAGGCCACGTCCTTGCTGGTATGAATCTGGCCCGGCCCATGGGTGTTGAGCGCCACCAGCTTGACGCCGCGATGCTCGCCCAGCTTGCCCAGATGCTGGGTATGCACGCGCCAGTAGGCGACCGAGGCGGCCTCGGCATTGCCCTCGTATCCCGGCAATTCGATCAGCTTGGTGCCGATGAAGCGGCCCGGCTGGTAGCCGTGAAAGATGATCGCCATGTCGGCGGCGCCGTCCTGGATCAGGTCCATCTGTGCCGGCGGCGGCGCCAGGCCAAAAACCAGCTCGCCGCTGACCTGCCCGTCGGTGGCCTCTTCCATCATCCCGATCAACCCGGCAAAAATCTCGGTATTGATGCCGTGAGTGGGCGGCAACCAGGTCGAGATGCGCAAGGTGGTATCGGCGGCCCAGGCGGCAGCGCCGGTGCTGGCGGCCACGATCGCGGCTGCGGCCAGCCGTGCAAAATGCTTCATGTCTTCCTCCCTCGTGAATCGGTGCACCAGAGCATCCGGGCACCCGTTCACCGGCCAGCATCACATCGCGCTTTGCCACTTGTCAAGAAATATGAAATTGCATGTATTCGAGATCATGCCCCCTCGGTCGGGCGGTCCAGCACATCCAGCAATGTACGCAAAACCCCCTTGATCCGGGCGGCATCGGTATCGGCCAGCGCCGAGAGCAGCCGCGCCTCGTGCGCGCGCGCTGAGGTAACAAGTGCTTCGGCCAAGGCCCGACCTTCATCGGTCAACCGCACCCGCACCCGACGCTTGTCCTTGGCATCGGCTACCCGTGTCACCAGCCCGCGCGCATCCATCTGATCGACGATTCGGGTCATGCGCGACTGCTCCATCAACGACAGCTTGGCCAGCCGGGTGATCATCATCGCGTCATTGTCCACCAGACAGGCCAGCACCCGCCATTCGGGCACCCGCAGCCCTTGAGCGCGGATATGGTCGTGAAACTGGGCGCTGGCCTCCTCGCTGGAGGCGGCCAGAAGATACAGCAAATAGCCGGAAACAAAGGTGTCATCGCGCGTTTCGGTCATGGGTCCTGAATTTGTCTTGACTCGATTTATATGATTTTTCATATTTCTGCCAAGGAGGCGCCGAAACATGCTTTTGCTGAGAATTGCGCAGAAACAGGCCGTGACCAAGCGGATTTCGGCCTTTACCCTGGTGGCAGCCGAGAGAGACCCCCTGCCCGACCATGCCGCTGGGGCCCATATCGAGGTGCAGACAGCAGCCGGGCCGCGCGCCTATTCGCTGATCGACTGGCCCGAGCGGCAGCCCGGCGCCTGGCAGATCGCGGTCCAGCGCGAGGACGATGGCGATGGCGGCAGCCGCGCCATGCATGCCCTTTCCGAGGGTGACACGATCACGGCGACGGCGCCCAAGAACGATTTCGAACTGCACTCCGGTGACAAGCCTGTCGCCCTGCTGGCAGGTGGCATAGGAGTGACGCCGCTGATCTCGATGGCCACGGAGCTGGCCGCGTCGGGGCGCGTGTTCACCTTTCATCATGCCGGCCGCAGCGCGGGCGACATGGCCTATGTCGACCGCCTGGCCGCTGCCTTTGGCGACCGCTACCATCCCCATTACGACGATACCGCGCCGCTGGACCTGAACACGCTGATGGCGGGTCTGGCTGGCCATGCGCTCTATATCTGTGGACCGAAAGGCATGATCGAAGCCGCCCGCGCCAGCGCCGAGGCGGCCGGCATCACCGACATCCATGTGGAACTCTTCACCAATGCCGCGCCCAGCGCGGGCGACAGCGCCTTCGAGGTCGAGATCGCCTCGTCGGGCCAGGTCATGACCGTGGCGCCCGACCAGACCATCATCGAGGCGCTCGAGGCCGCGGGCCTCGACCTTCTTTATGATTGTCAACGCGGCGATTGCGGCATCTGCCAGACCGAGGTGATCTCGGGCACCCCCGATCACCGCGACGTGGTGCTCAGCCAGGCCGAACGCGACAGCGGCAAGGTCATGCAAATCTGTGTCAGCCGGGCGCTCAGCGCGCGCCTTGTGCTGGATCTGTAAGGGAGGAAGGCATGAACGCGGACGATATCAGGGCGATGATCCAGCCCGGCCAGGTCCATCGCGATGTCTATATCAGCGATGCGGTCTATCAGCTGGAAATGCGCCACCTTTTCACCAATGCCTGGGTCTTTGTCGGCCATGACAGCCAGACCCCGAACAAGGGCGATTACATCACCACCCAGGTCGGAGACCAGCCGGTGATCATGGTGCGCCACACCGATGGCGAGGTGAAGGTTCTCTATAACCGCTGCCCGCACAAGGGCACCAAGATCGCCATCGACCGGGCCGGCAATACCGGCAAGTTCTTTCGCTGCCCCTATCACGCCTGGAGCTTCAAGACCGACGGCTGCCTGCTCGCCATCCCGTTGAAGAAGGGATACGAGGGCACCGGCCTGTCCGACAGCCAGAACGGCAAGGGGATGCAGGCGGTGGGCGCGGTGCACAATTATCGCGGCTTTGTCTTTGCCCGGTTGGCCGAAGACGGGATCGGGTTCGACGACTTCTTTGGCGGCTCGCTCAGTTCCATCGACAACATGGTCGATCGTGCGCCTGAAGGCTGCGTGGAAATCTCCGGCCCGCCGCTGCGCTACATGCACAAGTGCAACTGGAAGATGCTGGTCGAGAACCAGACCGACACCTGCCACCCGATGGTCGCGCATGAAAGCTCGGCCGGGACGGCGGTGAAAATCTATGAGCAGATGGGCAACCCCGAACCGCGCCCGCCCGCGATGCAGATCATCGCACCGTTCATGAGCCCTTATGAGTTCTTCGAGGATATGGGCATCCGCACCTGGCCCAATGGCCACGGCCATACCGGTGTCAACATGTCGATCCACTCGAACTATGACGCGATCCCCGGCTATTTCGAGGCGATGGTCGAGAGTTACGGCGAGGAACGCGCCAAGGCGATCCTGGACGAGAACCGGCACAACACGGTCTATTTCCCCAATATCATGATCAAGGCGCCGCTGACGCAGCTGCGCAACTTCATCCCGCTGGGGGCGGACCGGACGCTGGTGGAAAGCTATGTCTACCGGCTGGTCGGCGCGCCCGAGCAGCTGACCGCCATGTCGGCCATGTATAACCGGATGATCAACGCCCCCACCTCGATCGTGGGCCATGACGATCTGGAGATGTACGAGCGCGCGCAAGAGGGGCTGCATGCCGAGGGCATGCAATGGGTCGATATTCGGCGGCTGCATACGGGGCCAGAGGATTTCGAGAGCGAAGCGGTCGAAAACGGCACCACCGAACGGCAGATGCGCAACCAGTTCCACGCCTGGGCCAAATTCATGACCATGTCGATGGAGGACGCCGCCGGCGTCGCCGCCGAATGAGCGAGGGGAATGCAGCAATGATCACCCGCGACGACGTGATCGACTTCATCTATGCCGAAACCCGGATGCTGGACGAGGGTCGTTATACCGAATGGCTCGACCTCTGGCTGCCCGATGCGGTCTACTGGATGCCGCTCGACTACAAGCAGGCCGATCCGGTCAATGCGACCTCGTTCCTTTACGAGGACAATTTCATGCTGCGCCTCAGGGTCGAGCGGCTGAATGGCGAGCGGACATTCTCGCAGAAACCCAAATCGCGCTGCAACCACGTGATCCAGCGGCCCTCTGTCGATGTGTTCGACCCAGAGGCGGGCAAGTTCCAGACCGTGACCAACATGCATTATGTCGAGACACGGCTGGACGAACAGCAGCTTCTGGCGCTGACCGTGACCCATGATCTGGCGCTGGTGGACGGCGCATTCCGCATCGCGGGCAAGAAGGTGGAGCTGCTCAATTGCGACGCCGCCTTCGGCAATATCCAGCTGCTGCCGTGAGCGCCGAGACGGTTTATGCCGCCATCGCGGCCACGGCGGCGCGCTGGCCCGACCGCCCGGTTCTCGATGTTTTGCCCGGTACTGCGGCAGCCTATGGGATCACGGCGGGGCCGGTCGGCTATGGCGCCTTCCTTGCCCGCGTGAATGACCGCGCCGATGCGCTGGAGCAGGCGGGCTATGGCGCGGGGATGCGGGTGGCGGCACTTCTGGAGAACCGGCCCGTGTTCTTCGAGCTGTTCGCCGCGCTCAACCGCATCGGCGCCTCGATCGTGCCGATCAACCCCGACCTGCGCGCCGCCGAGCTGGAATACCTGATCGGTCATGCGCAACCGGCGCTGATCGTCGCCCTGCCCGCCCGCGCGGACGAGCTGCGCGCAGCGGCCATGGCGGCGAGTGTCACAGCCCCGGTCATCGGGGCCAACGACACCCCACCCTCACCCCGCGCGAATGCCGCCGTGACCGAGCCGCGCACAGGCGAAGCGCGCGAGGCGGCGCTGCTCTATACTTCGGGCACCACCGGCAACCCCAAGGGCTGCGTGCTGCCCAATGCCTATTTCCTGCTGGCCGGGCGCTGGTATGCCGATCTGGGCGGGGTCGCCTCGCTGACCGAAACGGGCGAGCGGATGATCACGCCCCTGCCGATCTTTCACATGAACGCCATGGCCTATTCCTTCATGGCGATGGTCACCGTGGGCGGCTGCCTGATCGCGCTCGACCGCTTCCACCCGTCGAGCTGGTGGGCCGATGTGGCCGAGGCGCGCGCCACCTGCCTGCATTACCTGGGCGTCATGCCCTCGATCCTGATGTCCCTGCCCGAGGGACCGCAGGATCGCGCCCATCAGGTGCGCTTCGGCTTTGGCGCGGGCATCGACCCGAAACTGCAGGCCGGGTTCGAGGCGCGGTTCGGCTTTCCCCTGATCGAGGCCTGGGCGATGACCGAAACCGGCGCGGGCGCGGTGATCGCCGCCCATACGCATGACCGGTTGATCGGCCAATCCTGTCTGGGTCGTGCCGAGGGCTGGGTCGCGGCCCGCGTGGTCACCGATACCGGACAGGACGCGGCACCAGACGAGTCGGGCGAACTCCTGGTCCGCAACGCCGGCCCCGACCCGCGCTATGGCTTTTTTTCGCATTACGACAAGAACCCCGAGGCAACGGCAGAGGCCTGGGAAGGCGGCTGGTTCCACACCGGCGATATCGTGCGCCGCGACGCGCAGGGCCGGTTCTTCTTCGTCGACCGCAAGAAGAACGTGATCCGCCGCTCGGGTGAAAATATCGCCGCGGTCGAGGTGGAAAGCGTGCTGATGCGCCACCCCGCCATCCGGGCGGCGGGCGTGGCCGCCGTGCCCGACCCGATACGCGGGGACGAGGTGTTTGCCTGCCTGCGCGTCGACGCCCCCTCATCCGATCTTGCCCATCAGATCGCCGACTGGGCACTGACCCAGATGGCCTATTACAAGGTGCCCGGATATATTGCCTTTGTGGACAACCTGCCGATGACCCCCACCCAGAAGATCCAGCGCAAGGCGCTGAAAGAGATGGCCGAGGCGCTGCTCTCGGACCCGGCCACGGTGACGCTCACCCATCTCAAGAAACGGCAGGTGGCGTGATGGCGCGGCCTGCCAGCTATGAGGGCGTGGCGTTGGTGGCGCCCTTTTCGACGCCTTATCAGCGCTATTCCATCGACACAGCCCATCACTGGATCGCCACCGCCCTGCGCGGGTCCTTGCGGGCGGCGGGTCTGAAACCCGCTGATCTCGATGGGTTCCAGGTCGCCTCCTTCACGCTCTTTCCCGATACCGCCGTGGGGCTGACCCAGCATCTGGGCCTCTGCCCGCGCTGGCTTGATCACATCCCGATGGGCGGCGCCTCGGCGGGCGTGGCCCTGCGCCGTGCCGCGCGCGCGATTCAGGCGGGGGATGCCGAGATCATTGCCTGCGTGGCGGGCGACACCAACCACATCGACAGTTTCCGGCAGCTCTTGTCGAGCTTCTCGCGCTTTGCGATGGATGCCAGCTATCCCTATGGCTACGGCGGCCCGAATGCGAGCTTTGCCCTGCTCACCGACCGCTACATGACCGAATACGGTGCCACGCGCGAGGATTTCGGGCGCCTCTGCGTGGCCCAGCGCGCCAATGCGCTGAAAAACCCGAACGCGGTGATGAAGAAACCGCTGACGATGGAGCAATACCTCGATGCCCGCCCCATCGCCGACCCGATTGCGCTGTTTGACTGCGTGATGCCCTGCGCGGGGGCCGAGGCGTTTCTGGTCATGTCAGAGGATCGGGCGCGGGCGCTGAACCTGCCCTATGCGCGGCTGGCGGCGGCCATCGAGCGGCACAATGCCCATGCCGACGACCCGATCCAGCTGCGCGGCGGCTGGACGATGGATGTGGATGTGCTCTGGGATCAGGCCGGGATGGCCCCGCAGGAGATGGATCTGGTGCAGACCTATGACGACTATCCGGTGATTTCGATGATGCAGATCGAGGATCTGGGCTTCTGCGCCAAGGGCGAAGGCCCGGCCTTTTTGCGCGACAAGGATCTGACCGTGACGGGCGATTTTCCCCACAACACCTCGGGCGGCCAGCTTTCTGGCGGTCAGGCCGGGGCGGCGGGTGGCTTCATCGGCATGGTCGAGGCGATCCGCCAGGTCACCGGGCAGGCGGGCGGCACGCAGGTGCCGGGCGCGGAACGGGCGCTGGTGTCGGGCTTTGGCATGATCAACTTCGACCGCGGCCTGTGTTCCAGCGCCGCCGTCCTCACGACCGGAGCGCGCGCATGACCCATCCCCTGTCCCCGCCGCCCAGGAAAGACCCGCAGAAACGCTCGATCTCGCCGACCCGCCCGCCGGAGGTGCGCTCGCGCGCCGCGCTCCACCTGACCGCCGCCGCCGCCGAGGGGCGGTTTGCCCTGCAACGCTGCGCTGACTGCGGCAAGGTGCAATACCCGCCGCGCGATGCCTGTTCCGCCTGCCTGAGCACAGACCTGCCATGGCAGGACATGGCGCCGGGCGGCACGCTGATCGCGGAAACCACGGTGCAGACCTCGCCACGCCTGTACTTCCGCGAGCGGATGCCGTGGCGTGCGGGCACCGTGCAGCTGGACGACGGCCCCACCGTGCTGGCCCATATCCATGGTGATGTAGCGCGCCACGCCCGCGTGCGCGTCACCGCGCGGCTCGACCAGTCGGGACAGGGCGTGCTGGTCGCCCTGCCCGAAACCGACACCCCGAACATGGAGGACGATCCGCTGATGCGTGCCCTCTCTGCCGATCCAAAGCACCGGCGCGTGCTGATCACCGATGCCCGCAGCGCACAAGCGCCCGCGCTGGCGCGCGCCCTGCAAAAGGCAGGCGCCGCTATCATCTTCGCCGGAGAGCCGGAAAGCTGGCGGCCTTATCCGCAACGCGCCGAACTGGAGGCTTTGGGTGTCCAGATCCTGCCGATGGACGTGACCGACACTGCTTCGGTGCAGAAACTGGCGGGCGAGATCGGTGGCAAGACCGACATCCTGATCAACACCGCCCGCTTCCTGCGCCCCGGCGGCGTGCTGGACCGGGGCGATACCGGCTTTGCCCGCGATGAGCTGGAGGTGAATTATCTTGGCCTGATGCGCTTGGCGCAGGCATTCGGCCCCGGCATGTGTGCGCGTGCCTCGGACGGCGTGAATGCCGCCGCCGCCTGGGTCAACCTGCTCAGCGTCGGCGCGCTGAGCAATGCGCGCCCCTTCGGCGCCTATTCCGCCAGCCAGGCCGGGGCCTATTCGCTCAGCCAGTCGCTGCGCGCCGAATTCCGGCCCTCGGGCCTCAGGGTGATGAACGTGTTCTTCGGCCCCACCGAAGAGGACGACTGGTACCAGCCCCTGCCGCCGCCGCGCGTCACCGCATCCGCCTTGGCCCGCTCGGTCGTCGACGGGCTGCAACGCGGGCTGGAGGACGTCTGGTGCGGCGACATCGCTCAAGACCTGCGCGACCGCTTTCGCCGCGACCCCAAGGTGCTGGAACGCGAAATGACGCTGGGAGGAGAAGGCGCATGAGCACCCTGACCGATTTCGCCACCCGCATCGCCAGCGGAGAGATCCGGGTGGTCGACCTGACCCATACGCTCGACCCCGATTTCCCGGTGATCATCCTGCCGCCCGAGTTCGGCCAATGCGCCCGCTTCCGGATGGAGGAGATCAGCGCCTATGACCATCGTGGCCCGGCGTGGAAATGGCACAATATCTCGATGTCCGAACATACCGGCACCCATTTCGACGCGCCCGCGCACTGGATCTCGGGCCGCGACCTGCCCCGCGCGGCGGTGGACGAGATCGACCCGGCCGATTTCATCGGCCCGGTCTGCGTGATCGACTGTTCGCAAGGCGCCGCGCAGGACGAGGATTTCGAACTGACCGTACCGCTGATCGAGGCGTGGGAGGCCAGCCATGGCCGCATCCCCGCCGGGGCCTGGGTGCTGATGCGTACCGACTGGTCGAAACGGCGCGGCGCGGAATACCTCAACATGCGCGAGGACGGACCGCATTCGCCGGGGCCGACCCCGCAAGCCATCCGATTCCTGATCGACCAGCGCGACATTCGCGGGTTCGGCGTAGAAACGGTGGGCACCGATGCCGGTCAGGGCAGCCATTACACCCCGCCCTACCCGGCGCATTACTACCTGCATGGCGCGGGCCGCTTCGGGCTGCAATGCCTCTCGGACCTGGACCAGCTGCCGCCCACCGGCGCGGTGCTGATCGCAGCCCCCCTCAAGATCAAGAACGGCACCGGCAGCCCGCTGAGGGTACTGGCGCTGGTGGAGGAGACATGACCCATACCGCCGTCATCACCGGGGGCAACAAGGGCATCGGCGCCGATCTGGCGCAGGCGCTCTTGGCGCGCGACTACACGGTTGTCTCGATCTCGCGCCACGCGCCCGAGGTCACCCACCCGCACCTCCACTCGGTCGAGGCCGATCTCCTGGACCCACAGGCCGTGGCCGATGCCGCCGCTGAAGTCGCGGCAAACCACGAAGTCACTCACCTGATCCACAACGCTGGCCTGATCTGGCCCAACCTGATCGAAGAGGCCGAAGCCTCGGACATCACCGGGCTGGCGCAATTGCATCTGGGGTCCGCCCTGACGCTGCTCAAGGTGTTTCTGCCCGCGATGAAGGCGCGGCAATTCGGGCGGGTGATGTTCAACGGCTCACGCGCGGCGCTGGGGGCGCCCACCCGCACCGCCTATGGCGCGACCAAGGCCGGCATGATCGGCATGGCCCGCACCTGGGCGCTGGAACTTGCCCCCCATGGCATCACCGTCAACGTGGTGGCGCCCGGCCCGATCCTGACCGACAATTTCTGGGGCATCGTGGAAAAGGACAGCCCTCAGCAAGAGGCGCTGGCCAAGCGTATCCCCATGGGCCGCCTGGGCCGCGTCGACGACGTCACCCGCGCCTTTCTGTTCTTCTGCGATCCGGAAAACAGCTTTGTCACCGGGCAGACCCTCTATGTCTGCGGCGGCGCCAGTGTCGGGTCGCTGCAAATCTGAGGCTGCCCGCGCTTTCCCGCCTTGCCAAGGCCCACCCTGCGGGTCACCAATAGCCTCATGAACACATTACCGACCTGGGGCGTGGTGGCCACCGTCAAGGCGCCCGAACGCGAGATCCTGCGCTTTGCCGCCTGGCACCTGGAACTGGGCGCGCATCGGCTGTTCCTTTATCTCGACGATCCCGACCCGGCGGTCTTTGCGCGGCTGAAGGCACATCCGCGTATCCGGGTCTTTGCCTGCGACGAGAGCTACTGGCAGCGGCGCAAAATGACCCGCCCGGTGAAACATCAGGCCCGCCAGACGATGAATGCCCGCCACGCCTATAACCGGGCCGACGTCGACTGGCTGGCCCATGTCGATGTGGATGAATTCATCTGGTCCGAAACGCCGATTGCGACGATCCTGTCGGGCCTACCCGCCGACACGCTCTGCGCCCGGATGCGCCCGATCGAGGCGCTGGCGGGCGAGGATGCGCTCTACAAGGCGTTCATCCCCGGCGGCCCGGCCCGAGACGGTATCGTGCGCCGCCTCTACCCGACCTTTGGCGCCTTTGTAAAAGGTGGCTTCATGAGCCATGTGGCTGGCAAGGTGTTTGCGCGCACTGGCATGGAAAAGGTCGATTTCCGCATCCACAACATCTTTCGCAACAAGGAAATGAACCCGCACCAGGTGGAGTTGGACACGGTCGACCTCTGCCACCGGCACGGCGCCGACTGGGATCACTGGATCGCCGCCTATCGCTATCGCATCGCCAAAGGCTCGTATCGCCCCGACCTGGCCCCCAATGTCCCGCGCGAGGCGGGCGGACTGAGCATGCACGAGCTGCTGAGCGGTATCGAGGAAGAGGAAGGTGAAGCCGGTTTGCGCGCCTTCTTCGACGAGTTGAACGCAACCACCCCCGAAGGCCGGGAGCGGTTGCGGGCCGAGGGGATGCTCAAGCACCGCCCGATCGACCTTGATGCGGCGCGGCTCAAACAGTTTCCACTTTGACGGCAACCTGTTTCCGAAATAGAAACAAAGACGCTCTAAGCCGGTGCTGCATGCGCAACATTTGACGCTGGCCGGGCTTTTTGATATGCCCCGCCCAGCCGTTACGCGAAAGACGCGCAATCAGGTCGCACGGACCCGGCGATACGACAGACGTGCGGGCCCGAATAGTGTCCGCAAACATCGGACACCCATGACAAAATTTTCTGAACTGAATCTCAATCCCAAAGTACTCAAGGCCATCGACGAGGCCGGCTATGAAACGCCGACTCCGATCCAGGCAGGCGCCATCCCGCCCGCGCTCGAAGGCCGCGACGTTCTGGGCATCGCCCAGACCGGCACCGGCAAGACCGCCAGTTTCACCCTGCCGATGATCACCCTGCTGGCCCGCGGCCGCGCCCGCGCGCGGATGCCGCGCAGCCTGGTGCTCTGCCCGACGCGGGAACTGGCCGCGCAGGTGGCCGAAAACTTCGACACCTATACCAAGCATCTGAAACTGACCAAGGCGCTTTTGATCGGTGGTGTCAGCTTCAAGGAGCAGGATGCGCTGATCGACCGGGGCGTCGACGTACTGATCGCCACCCCGGGCCGGCTGCTGGATCATTTCGAGCGCGGCAAGCTCTTGCTGACCGGCGTGCAGATCATGGTGGTGGACGAGGCCGACAGGATGCTCGACATGGGGTTCATCCCCGATATCGAACGGATCTTCAGCCTGACCCCCTTTACCCGGCAGACGCTGTTCTTCTCGGCCACCATGGCGCCCGAGATCGAGCGGATCACCAACACGTTCCTCAGTGCGCCCGCACGGATCGAAGTGGCCCGCCAGGCCACCGCGTCGGAGACCATCGAACAGGGTGTGGTGCTGTTCAAGGGCTCGCGCCGAGACCGCGAAGCGAGCGAAAAACGCGCCGTTCTGCGGGCGCTGATCGACGCCGAGGGCGAGAAATGCACCAACGCGATCATCTTCTGCAACCGCAAGACGGATGTGGATATCGTCGCGAAATCGCTGCAAAAATACGGCTATGATGCGGCGCCGATCCATGGCGACCTGGATCAGAGCCAGCGCACCCGGACGCTGGACGGCTTCCGAGAGGGCAAACTGCGCCTGCTGGTGGCCTCGGACGTGGCCGCACGCGGGCTGGATGTGCCCTCGGTGAGCCACGTGTTCAACTTCGACGTCCCCGGCCACCCCGAGGATTACGTGCACCGGATCGGCCGCACCGGCCGGGCGGGTCGCGACGGCAAGGCGATCACGCTCTGCATCCCGCGTGACGAAAAGGCGCTCGATGCCATCGAGAAGCTGATCCAGAAGGAGATCCCGCGTCTCGAGAACCCGGCCAAAACGGCGGAAAAGCCCGAAGCCAAACCCCGGCGCGAGGAAAAACCCACGAAGGCCGAAAAACCGAGACGCAGCGAGACCGACAAGCCCGAAGCCGACAAGCGTGAGCCGCGCAGCCGAAAGGGCGACGACCGCCGCGACCGCAAGGAAGACCGCGGCGCCAAGGTGGTCGGCATGGGGGACCATTTGCCCAGCTTCATCGCGCTCAGTTTCGAGGAGCGGCGCGCCAGCTAAGCGGGCACAAGGGGGCGCTGCCCCCGTCCTGCGGACTCCCCCGGAGTATTTTTGGCGAAATGAAGAGGCTGAGACAGATCAGGCTTCTTTCTGGTCAGAAATACTCCGGAGCGCGAGGCAGCGCCTCGCAAAAAATAGCGCCGCGCGGCACGCGCGGCCCGGCCCAACGCCGGACGGGGCTCTCGCAGAGAGCACCAGGCCAGGGGCGGGAGCGCCCCGCGCTTGGGTCAGATCGCCAGCACCAATACCAGGATCGACAGGCCCAACAGGCCGATACCCGCTATCTCGCGCCCAGTGATCTTTTCCCGGAAAAACAGGGTCGAGGCCATCAGGCTGAAGATCAGCTCCACCTGCCCCAGCGCCTTGACATAGGCCGCGTTCTGAAGCGTGAAGGCGAGAAACCAGCAGAACGACCCGCCCAGGCTGGTGAGCCCGACAAAGGCGCCGGTGTTCCGCGTGGCCCAGACCGCCGCCAGCTGCGCCCGGTCGCGCCACCAGAGCCAGAGCGCCATCGACACCAGTTGGAACGACACCACCGCCGCCAGTGTCACCAATGCCCGGAACCAGGGCGTGAGATCGCCCAGTTCCAGCGAGGCGGCCCGGTAGCTGACCGCCGAAAAGGCAAAGAGTACACCCGAGCCCAGCCCCAGTTGCGAGGCACGGTTGGTCAGATGCCGCCACCAGGCACCGCTGCCGCCGGGGGTCTTCGACAACAGCAGCACCGCCGCCAGCCCCAACAGGATCGCGCCAAGCGCACCGATGGACACGCCCTCGCCCAGGATGACAAAGCCGACTATCGCGGTCTGGATCACCTCGGTCTTCTTGAAGGTGATGCCGACGGCAAAGTTGCGTTGCTTGAACAGTGCCACCACGCAGATGGTGGCGAGGATCTGGGCGGTGCCGCCTATGGCGACGAAAAGCCAGAACCGCGCCCCCAGCACCGGCAGGTCAAAACCGCCTGCGGTAGTGGCAATCAGCAGCCCCGCCAGCGCCAGCGGCGCGGAATAAAGGAAGCGGGCAAAGGTGGCGCCGGAGGCCGACAGTTTCACCGTCGCCAGCGATTTTTGCAGCATGAACCGCACGGTCTGAAACAGCGCGGCGGCGAGGGTGACGGGGATCCAGAGGCTCATGCGCCTCTTGTGGCCTCAAATCAGGGCTTTGGCCAGAGCGGATGCGGCACCGGATCCTTGGCGCGCCAGAAATAGCGGCGGAACACCTCGCCATAGGAACGATAGCTGTAGCCCTCGTTGCAATTGAGATACCGTTCCTTGCCCTCCCGGTAGAGCGCGGGCAGCGCATACCAGGGTGCGCCCGGATTCATGTGATGGACCACGTGGAAGTTGTTGTTGAGAAACAGGAACGCCAACAGTCCCCGATCCTCGATCACCACGGTGCGCGCGCGCGATTTCTCATGTGCACGATGTTCCAGAAAGGTGCGGATCTTGAGCAGGCCCAGCCCGATATAGGCCGAAAGCGCAAAGGCCCAGACCGGCATCGGTGACAGGGTCACAAACCAGAGCACCACCGCCATGCCGGGCAGATGCAGCGCCCAGGCCAAGAGGATGGCGCGGTCGCCGCGCAGCGCGCCGCGCGCCTCGTCGCGCAGGAAACAGGCGGTGCCGATAAGCGGCCCCAGCACTATGCGCCCCGCCAGCGTGTTGTTGAGCGCATAGAGGCGCCGCTGCCAGCCCGGCAGGCGCGACCAGATTGCGGGGTCGAGGTAGTTGCTCTCGGGGTCGTCATAGGGGTCGGTCAGGTTGGCGTCCATGTGATGGGCCAGGTGCAGGTCGCGGAACCGGTTATAGGGGATGCACAGCGTCAGCGGCAGCGCCATCAGCGCCTCGTTCATCCAGCGATAGCGGAACGGGTGGCCATGCAACGCCTCATGCGTCAGCGAGGAATGCAGCGCCGCGACCAGCCCCATCGCGGGGATGGCGAGCCAGAGCGACAGACCTGCCAGGCCGAAGATCACCAGCAGCCAGGCGCCATAACAGGCGAGGATCAGCGCAAAAGTGCCCCATTCGGCGCGTTCGGGCAGGCGCGGCTCAGACATGGCGGCCCCAGCGGATGCCGGCCCAGACGCGCTCGTAGACCAGGTAGAGGGTGAAACCCAGTGCCGTGTTCACCAGTGCCAGTGTACCGCCCAACGCCACCGAACCGGTCGCCACCAGCCCCACCAGCGTCATGGTGACCAGCCCCAGCAGGTTCCAGACCACTGCCTTGACCACCGATCTCTGCCGCGTGTCCATATGTCCTCCATTGTCACGTTCACGAATTTGTTATCCGGCGGCGCGCATCGTGAGAATTCTGAATATGATTAACAAAACTCATCGAATGTGATATTTATCAACACATGTTGGATAGAATGGACAAACGAGATCGCGCCGCCCAGTTCCGCCAGCGCCTGATCCGCGCGATGGAACTCCGCCAGATCACGCAAAGCGCATTGGCTCGCGATGTGGGGGTGGACCGGTCCACGATTTCTCAACTGCTGACCGATAGCGGCGCGCGGCTGCCCAATGGGCATGTGGTGGGCGCCTGTGCCTCGGCGCTTGGGGTATCTACGGATTGGCTGCTGGGTTTGTCGGACCGACCGGAAAGCGCGGCCGAACTGCTGGCCAGTTCGCTGACCATGACCGAGGCGCCGCGCGCGCTGGTTGACGAGCGCATCTATGAATGGCACCGCGAGGCGGCAGGCTACAAGATCCGTTATGTGCCCGCCGCCCTGCCCGACATGCTCAAGACCCGCGCGGTGCTGGAATGGGAATATGCACCGCATTTGGGCCGCACGGCGGATCAAGCCATCGGAGCATCAGAGGACCGGCTGGCCTGGATGCGCAGCGCGCAATCGGATTACGAGATCGCAATGCCCCTGTTCGAGCTGGAGAGCTTTGCCCAAGGCGCGGGCTATTACCGAGGCCTCGACCCGGCGGTGCGGCGAGAGCAGATCGACCATTTGCTGGCGCTTTGCGAACAGCTTTATCCCCGGCTGCGCATCTATCTCTACGATGCCAAGCGGCTTTACTCGGCGCCGATGACGATATTCGGCCCTCTGCTTTGCGTGTTCTACGCGGGCAGCCATTACATGGCCTTTCGCGATCGCGACCGTATCGAGGTCTTTACACGCCAGTTCGACACGCTGGTCCGCGAGGCGGTTCTGACCGCGCGCGACCTGCCAGCCCATCTGCGCCGGCTCAGGGCGGCGATTCCCGGCTGAACCGCAGGCGTGTCCTGCCCAAGTCCGGGTTTTGTGCTATACTGACCGTCCGAGGCAATCGTAACCGCTTATGGAGGAGCCCCGAATGGACACCATCCAGACCGCAGAATATGCCCGTGCGCTCTATGCCGCGCATGGCGACAAGGCCGAGGCCGAAGCAGCTCAGAAAGAGCAGCACTGCAAAGCCCTGGGCAATCAGGACGAGGCGCAGAGCTGGCAGGCGGTACGCCGTGCGATCCGCCAGATGCGCGGCGCCAACCAGAGCTAGAGCCAGATTATTTCTCGGTCGCGAATCCGTCGAAAGGCTATCGACTTTCGGCAGATGGTCTATATCGACCTGCATGAGCAGTTTTCATTTCGATAACAGGACAGGCCTTCCCGAGGCGCTGCGGGTGCTGATTGAAGCGCATCCGCGCGAAAGCTGGAAGGCCGATCCCAACTTTCACGGTCTGGTCAGTTTCTGGCTGGAGCGCCATATGATGTTCCGCCAGCTCATGGCGCATATGCATGCCGAGACACGGGTGTTCCTGAATGCCGAGCGGGACGCTGCGCGGTTCGCGCAGGGCATCGCGCGTTATGGCGGCATGTTCGTGAACCAGTTGCACGGGCATCACCAGATCGAGGATCAGCACTACTTTCCCCTGCTCAGGACCAAGGACCGCCGCATCGAGGCGGGGTTCGACCTGCTGGATGCGGACCACCATGCGCTGGACGGCCTGCTGAGCCGGTTTGTCGAACAGGCCAACGGGGCGATCCAGGCGGCCAATGGCCCTGACGCCCGCACCAGCGCCGGGGCGCTGCTGACAGGCTTGGGTGATCTGGAGCGGATGATCGGCCGCCATTTGGAGGATGAAGAGGACCTGATCGTGCCGATCATCCTGAAACACGGCGCCGACACTCTGGGATAGCCATGGGAACTGCGGTTTGGGACCAACATGTGGTCCTTGTACCCGATGGCCTCTCCGCAAGGCGCGACGGTCGCACGATTTCAAAGAAATCGTGTCTACAAGGTTTGTACCAAACCTTGTCCCCGCGCGGTTGCGCGGGTGCGCCCCGGTCAGACCTTGGGGTCGGGGTTCACCGTATGACCATCGACCGCAATCACCTGCCCCGACACCAGCCGCGCCGCGTCGGATCCCAGAAACACCGCCATGTTGGCGATATCCGCCGCCTCGACAAACCGGCCCATCGAGGTGCCCGAGGCGTAACCCGCATAGACCTGGTCGCGGGTCATGCCTTTGGCCACGGCTTCGCGCGCCAGCACGTGCTCCATCCGCGGGCCTTCGACCGAACCGGGACAGATCACGTTGCAGCGGATCCCGTGCGGGCCAAGCTCCATCGCTAATGTCTTGGCCAGCCCGATCACCCCCCATTTCGCCGCCGCATAAGGCGAACGGTGCGGATAACCGTACTGCCCGGCGGTCGA
>NZ_JBXWRD010000047.1:0-32130 GCF_059612725.1 Ruegeria sp. YKSF070
ATCAGCACCCGCTCAACCGGCACAAAACTGTCGCCCGCCTTCTTGGCGATCTTCTCGGCCTCGTCCAGCACCTTGGCGGTCTGGCCGTCCAGATAAACCTGGGCCGCATCGCCGCTGACCTTGGGGATCTTGGACAGCGCCACATCCAGCGCCTCGACCACGCGGGACGGCGCGCCACCGGCGCGTTTGATCAGGTTGCTCGCCAGCCCCTGATCGTCATCCATCAATGCCTTGAGAAGGTGTTCGGGTGCCAAACGCTGGTGCCCTTCGCGCAGGGCAATCGTCTGCGCCGCCTGCACGAATCCACGTGCCCGCTCGGTGAACTTCGACAAGTCCATCTTTCTCTCCTTTTTCAAGCGCCCAATGGTGTCTGCGCCCGCTAGGCGGCGCGCATCGGTTTGGGCCTCGCATTCAATCTGGGGAATGCCACGACATCTTCAAGGGGGTCGCAAAGGGTTTACCGAAATTGATCCAATTGGTCACAATTTCCCCTGTTTCCGCCCTGATTTAGTAATATTTCTGAGGTCTCCTGACAGGGAGCTACGGAGGCCCCAATGCAGATTACCAATGTCGAAATCTCTCAGTATCGTGTTTGCCCCGACACTGCGCGCCATTCGGCCAGCGTCTGCATGACGCTCGCGGATCGGGTCGTGACCTTGTTCTGCTCGCTTGAGTTGCCCGAGGGGATAAGCCCTCTTGCCCGCGCGCAGGCCTTTGTCGGTGATGCGATGCGCCAACTGCGCCGGATGCCCGAGTTCCGGTCGGGCAAGCAGCAGCTGCACCTGCAGGACCACGCCCTGCCCGCGGTGGCCTGAGCCGCCAGGCATCGGCACAATCAGGGTTACGCGGCACGCCTATGCGGGCCTCGCCTCTGCGGGCAGGCGCGGGCACCTCACCCCGCTTGCCTCGACGGGATCGTCCCATTATGAACGGGCAACCCGAGCCGGAGGACCCCCACATGACAGACAAGATGCTTGCCGACGATCGCCTGATCGTCGCCCTTGACGTGCCCAACGCCGTGGCTGGATTGGCCCTGGCCGAGCGGTTGGGCGACGCCGTTTCCTTCTACAAGATCGGGCTGGGGATGCTCACCGGCGGCGGTTTGGCACTCGCCAACGAGCTGAAGCAGGAACAAGGCAAGCGCATCTTTCTGGATATGAAACTGTTCGATATCGGCAACACGGTCGAGGCGGCGGTGCGGGGACTCGCACAGTTCGACCTGGATTTCCTGACCGTGCATGGCGACCCGCATGTGGTGCGCGCCGCCAAGGAAGGCGCCGCGGGAAAGGATCTCAAGATCCTGGCGGTTACGGTGCTCACTTCCTTGAACCGCGACGATCTGGATGCGGCGCTGATCAAACCCGGCGATGTACAGGATCTGGTTCTGGAACGGGCCTCCCGCGCTTTCGAGGCCGGGGCCGACGGCGTCATCGCCAGCCCGCACGAGGCCGCCGCGCTGCGCGCGTTGCCCGAGGCCACGGGCCGGCTGATCGTCACGCCAGGCGTCCGTCCGACCGGGGCCGCACTGGGCGATCAGAAACGCGTGGCGACCCCCGCCGACGCGCTTGCTCAGGGGGCCGATCATATCGTCGTCGGGCGCCCTGTGGTGCAAGCGGCGGAACCCCGTGCAAGCGCTCTGGCCATTCTCGACAGCATAAAAAATTTGTCACACGCATGATCGTTGCGGCAATGATGTTGACCTAAGGTCAGTCACACCCTTCGTAACGACCTGAAAACAGGCGCGTTATGCCCGAAACGCGCCATTTTGCCGCTGTGCCGGAAAAAACACATCGAAAAGGCGAGTTTCCGGGGTCTGGATATCCAGCCTACCCCCGAGGGTTTTTTTGAGCGATTCTAAATCCGAGACACTCCCCAACGAACCATCTCTTCCTGAGGTTCGTTACCTCCCCCCGCCATTGGCGCGGGGGGTCTTTCTTCTTACGTCGACTCATTCCCCGGGCTTTGTAAGGACGCATCGAGGCCAAAGCGTCGATAACTCGAACTGTCGAGATAATGCGCGATCCGCTCGGCAAAATGCGGAATCGCTCGGGGATGCCCGATATAGTCGGCCGGAGCCATCAATCGCCACCCCTGCCCCTCATCGCCAAATTGAATCCTGTCTACATACCCCTCAGCCAGATGGGCTGTGAAAAACCACATACGGCCTGTCGGGCGCAAATAGCTTACACCCCAACCAACCCGTTCGACCGGCACAACAAGCCCAACCTCTTCGCGGGTTTCACGCAAGGCACAGTCGAGCGGAGATTCCTCTCCTTCACGTCCTCCTCCTGGCAGGTCCCAATGGTCGGGAAAGGGGATGTCGGGGCGGTCGTCGCGACGGATCACCAAAAGCTGTGGTCCCAGAAACAGGGCCAGTTTTGCGCCGGCAAACCGTGTCGTTGCATCTGTCACCTTTTCACTCCGCGTCGAGTCGGGCTAAATACGATCAGCCACGTGCCTGACTTGCAACCGGATACACCCGATGAACACCGCATCCGGTCTTTGCCGCGATTGCCTGACCCGCACCGGAACGGCTCGGCGCTGCCCGGCCTGTAGAAGCCCGCGCGTGCTGCGCCATCCGGAACTGGACAGCCTGACCATCGCCCATATGGATTGCGACGCCTTCTATGCCAGCGTCGAGAAACGGGACAATCCGGATCTGGCCGACAAGCCGGTGATCATCGGGGGCGGAAAGCGCGGCGTGGTTTCGACCGCCTGCTACGTCGCCCGCATTCGCGGTGTCCGCTCGGCGATGCCCATGTTTCAGGCGCTTAAGCTGTGCCCAGACGCCGTGGTGATCAAACCGCGCATGTCGGTCTATGCCGAGGTCTCGAAACAGATCCGCGCCCTGATGGACGAGCTGACACCGGTGGTCGAACCGCTCTCATTGGACGAGGCCTTCATGGATCTGACCGGCACCCAGCGTCTGCATGGGCATCCTCCGGCGGTGATGCTGGCGCAGCTCGTCAAGCGGATGAAGGATGAGTTGGGCGTGACCGGCTCGATTGGACTGAGCCATAACAAGTTTCTGGCCAAGGTGGCCTCGGATCTTGAAAAGCCGAGGGGATTCTCGGTGATCGGACGTGCCGAGACGGCGGATTTCCTGCGTGACAAGCCGGTGCGCCTGATATGGGGGATCGGCCCGGCGGCGCAGGAGCAGCTGGAACGTGCCGGGATCCGCACCTTCACCGACCTGCTTCGATGGGAGCAGGAAGCGCTGATCGCCCGCTTCGGCTCCATGGGACAGCGGTTGTGGCATCTGGCACGCGGCGAGGATCGCCGTCGTGTGTCTGCACATGACCCGATCAAGTCGATCAGCAACGAGACCACGTTTTTCGAGGACACCGCCGATCTGGACGTGCTGGACGGCCATATCTGGCGGATGGCCGAGAAGGTAGCCGACCGGGCCAAGGCCCGCGGGCTGGCCGGCCGCGTGGTGACATTGAAGCTGAAGCGTGCCAATCATCGGATCCTGTCAAGGCAGCACTCGCTGCGCGACCCGACCCAGATGGCCGACCGGATCTATCGCACCGCACGCGCGCTGTTCGACCAGTTGGGCGATCAAGGCCCTTACCGGCTCCTTGGCTGCGGGTTGTCACACCTGTGCCCCGAAGCCGAGGCGGATGTCTCGGGCGACCTGCTCGACCCGCAGGCGGCACAGCGCGCCCGCGCCGAACGCGCGACCGACGCCATTCGCAAACGCTTTGGCTCGGATGCGATCATCAAAGGGCGCGGGATGCGCTGAGCGTGCCCTATCCCGGCACCCGCCCCCAACAGAAACATCAGAGCGAGAGAGATGATTACATCCGATTTCTGCCGAGTCATGGCCAGCTACAAAAGCTGGCAGAATCGGTCACTGATCATTGCCGCCAACGATCTGTCGCATGCCGCGCGCTGGTTGGATTGGGGCGCATTTTTCGGGTCGATCGCCGCAACGTTCAATCACCTTTATTGGGCGGACGCACTGATCCTTGCCCGCCTCAATGGCACCGAACGCCCACAAGACAGGATTCGGCATTCACTGACCGATCCCTCTGACCGGTCTGACTACAAAGCACGGCGCAAGGCGCGCGACCGAAGATCGAGATTTGGGCCGAAACGCTGACCGATGCCGATCTTACCGGCACCGTCGCCTGGTATCAGGCGGATGGAACAACCCGCATCGTTATGTCCAAACCCCTCTGCGCCGCGCAGCTGTTCAATCACCAGACCCATCATCGCGGGCAGGTCCATGCCATGTTGACAGCAGCCGAGGCCACACCTGAAGCGACGGATCTGACTGCGCTGGTCCAGACCTGTCGCTACTCCGCCGCCAGCGGCAGGCGCTGTTGCCCGATAGACGCGATCTCGGACACCACTTTACGCATCAGAGCCCGCATCGCATCGAAGTTCGCATTGGGGCGAATTGTTGCTTCGTGCATGTAGAGCCCGCGGTCGATCTCGATCTGGATCGCATGCTGGCGGCGCGACGGGCGGCCATATGCCTGGGTCACATAGGCACCCGCAAATGGCGTATTGCGCACCACATGCAGCCCGGCCCTGGCAAAGGCGGCCTCGACCCTCTCCACGATCTCTGGCGCGGCGGAGGCTCCGAACCGGTCGCCCAGAACCACATCAGGCCTACGCGCGGCGGCACGCGCGCTGCTTTCCACCGCCTCGCGCGGCATCGAGTGGCAATCGATCAGAATCGCCTGACCGAAAGCGGCATACGCCTCGTTCAAGAGATGCTGAAGCCGCGTGTGGTAGGGATGCCAGACCGCGTCCAGGCGATGGTCCGCCTCGGCCCGGCTGAGCTTGCCCCGATAGATGGCCCGCCCACCCGCCACCACGCGGGGAATCACCCCCAGCCCCGAGGCGACGCGCGGATTGTGCCCGACCTTGCGCACCCCTTCGATCAGGGCCGGGTCCAGCTCGTCCGCACTGCGGTTGAGGTCGAGATAGGCGCGCGGCGCCGCGGCACACAGAAGCGGCGCACCGAAACCCGGGGCGCAATCGAACAACAGATCGACAAAGGCATCCTCGGAGGATCGAATCGCATGGTCATCCAGAACCGTCTGCGCCAGAAATCGCGCATCGTAGTGCGCACCGCTATGAGGCGAGGCAAAAACCACGCTTGATGTACGTGCGGCAGGCAGGGTCAGATGATAAGCGGTATTGGTCATGCGGCCTCCGGGATCAACAAAATCATAGACCGGAAAATAGTTCGATCAAAAGCCCTTGATCCCCCCGCCGACTCCTTTTATAGACCCCGCTTACCGGCGCGGGCTACCGCGCCCCATTACGTTCTGGGGCAGGCGCGCGACGGCAATCATGGGCGGTTAGCTCAGTGGTAGAGCACTACGTTGACATCGTAGGGGTCACAAGTTCGAACCTTGTACCGCCCACCATGATTTCATGCCTCTGTTCGCACAGGGGACCCGCGTAACCCAGGCGCTGGCCCGCGCCGCAGGAATTGGAGACGACCATGAAGGTCAGGAACTCGCTCCGCTCGCTCAAGTCCCGCCACCGGGACTGCCGCGTCGTGCGTCGCAAAGGCCGCGTCTATGTGATCAACAAGACGCAGCGCAAGTTCAAAGCCCGCCAGGGCTGAACTGTCGCAAGACATTCGAGCTTCAATCAAAACCGCGCCTTTGGGCGCGGTTTTGTTGTTCCGGGGTGGCGTTTTCTCGGTTCCCGCAACGGCCCTGGGCGCGTTAGGCTTCTCTTACGCAGGGAGAGGCCGCCATGTCCGACAAGCCCAACATCATTCTCATTCTCGCCGATGACCTCGGGTTCGCCGATCTGGGCTGTACCGGTTCCGAGATCCGAACGCCCAATATCGACGGGCTGGCGCGCGACGGCGCGCTTTTGACGGCGATGTACAATTGCGCGCGCTGCTGCCCGACGCGGGCCTCGCTGTTGACCGGGCTTTACCCGCATAATGCCGGGATCGGCCATATGGGGGCCGATCTTGGCACACCCGCTTATCGCGGCTTCCTGCGCAACGACTGCGCCACCATTGCCGAGCATCTGCGGGCGGCGGGCTACCGCACCTGCATGTCGGGCAAGTGGCATGTGGGCGGGGATTTCATGGCGCGCGAGGTAGACAGCTGGCGGGTGGGTGACATTGACCACCCCACCCCGCGCCAGCGCGGGTTCGACCGGTTCTATGGCATCGTCGACGGTGTCACGCATTTCTTCTCGCCGCATTACATGCTGGAGGACGATGCCCGCGTCGAAACCTTTCCGGACGACTTCTATTTCACCGATGCGATCACCGACAAGGCCATCGGCATGGTCGAGGAGGCGGTGGAGATGGAGCAGCCCTTCTTCCTCTACCTCGCCCATACCGCGCCGCATTGGCCCCTGCATGCGCATCCCGAGGATATCGCGCGCTATGACGGGGTCTATGGGCGCGGCTGGGACGCGCTGCGCGGCAGCCGCCACGAGACGATGAACGCGATGGGCCTGTTTCAGACCAACTGGCAGATCAGCCCCCGTGATGCGGATGTCTGCCCCTGGGAGGCCGCGCCGCACAAGGATTGGGAGGCGCGCAAGATGGCCACCTATGCCGCCATGGTGGACCGGATGGACCAGTCCATCGGCACGCTACTCGCGGCATTGAAACGGATGGGCCAGTTTGACAACACGCTGATCCTGTTTCTCAGCGACAACGGCGGCTGTGCCGAATTCATGGCCGAGGATGGCTGGGCCAAGTTCTTTCCCGATACCACCCATGACGGGCGGCATATCGAGATGGGGAACCGGCCCGAGATCATGCCCGGCAGCGCGCTGACCTATCAGAGCTATGACAAGCCCTGGGCCAATGTGTCGAACGCGCCCTTCCGCAAGTTCAAGCATTACGTGCACGAGGGCGGCATCTCGACCCCGCTGATCGCCCATTGGCCCGGCAGGATCGCGGCACCTGTGCCGCTCCACGCCGCCTGTCATGTGGTTGATATCCTGCCGACGATCCTGGAGGTCGCGGGCGCGCAGCCTATTGCGGAGCTGGGCGGGCATGTAATGCAGCCCCTGCAAGGCGAGAGCCTGCTGGGCCTACTGCGCGGCAAGGACTGGGAACGCGAACAACCGATCTTTTTCGAGCACGAGGGCAACAGTGCCATCCGTCTGGGCCAGTTCAAGCTGGTGCGGCTGCACGGGCAGGACTGGGAGCTGTACGATATGGAAGCGGACCGGACCGAGCTGCACGACCTGATCCGGGGCGAGCCCGGCCGGGCAAAGGCGCTGGTGGCCGAGTATCAGGACTGGGCCGACAAGACCGGCGTGCTGGACTGGGCCATCGCCCTGCCTCGGCTGCTGGTGGCCTGGCAGATGGACAATGCCGAAGGGTGACTGCGACGGAATTACCCGACTGAAATAATCAGTTTTACTTGCATCTGATCCGAAATCGGGTAATTGACTATTTCAGTCAGATTAACTGAATCGCGAGAGACCCCCATGCTCAAGACCACCACCGCCATCGCGCTTGCCTTGATCGCCACCTCGGCCGTTGCCGAGGGCGAACTGAACCTCTATTCGTCGCGCCACTATGACACCGACGAGCGGCTCTACTCCGATTTCGAAGACGCCACCGGAATCCGCATCAACCGGATCGAGGGCAAGGCGGACGAGCTGATCGCCCGCATGCAGGCGGAGGGCGCCAATTCGCCCGCCGATATTCTGCTGACCGTCGACACCTCACGTCTCGCCCGCGCCAAGGAGGCCGGTCTGCTGCAAGCCATCGACAGCGCGGTGCTCGAAGACCGCATTCCCGCAAACCTGCAGGACAACGACAACCAGTGGTTCGGTTTCTCGCAGCGCGCGCGGCTCTATTTTTACGACAAGGCCAGCGTGAGCACCCCGCCCGCCACCTATCTCGATCTGGCCGATCCCGCATACAAGGGGCAGGTCTGCATCCGCTCTTCCACCAACACCTATAACCAGACCCTACTGGCCTCGATCATCACCCATCACGGCGAAGATGTCGCGCGCGACTGGGCCGAGGGTGTGGTCGCCAACATGGCGCGCGAACCGCAGGGCGGCGATACCGACCAGCTGCGTGGCATTGTATCGGGCGAATGCGGCATCGCGGTTTCCAACTCCTACTACTTCGCCCGCGCCCTGCGCAGCGACGTCAAGGGGCTGAGCGCCGAGATCGACAAGATCGGCATCGCCTTCCCTTCGCAGGACGCCGAAGGCGCGCATATGAACCTGTCGGGCGGCGGCTTGGCCGCCCACGCACCCAACCGTGACAATGCAGTCAAGTTCCTGGAATATCTCGCCAGCGATCAGGCACAGGTCTATTTCTCGAACGGCAACGATGAATACCCCGCCGTCACCGGTGTCGACCTGGCCGAGAACGTGGCCGCGCTGGGAGAGTTCAAGGCAGACGAAGTGAACCTGTCCGAAGTGGCCGCCAACATCCCGATGGCGCAGAAGATCTTCAACGAGGTCGGCTGGAAGTAAGCCGGCACACCCAGAAGACAAAGGCGCGGGGCCCTCGCCCGCGCCTTTTTTCATGCCTGTGGGTCAGTACCGCTTACTTGCCCCGCCCGACCTGACGGCAGATCAGGATCACCGGCAACAACCCCATCGCCAGGATCACCAGCGACGGCACCGCCGCCCCCTCCAGCCGTTCGTCGCTGGCCAGGCGATAGGCCTGCACCGCCAGCGTGTCAAAATTGAAGGGGCGCATGATAAGCGTCGCGGGCAGCTCCTTCATCACATCGACAAAGACGATCAGCAGCGCCGTCAGCAAAGAGGGCGTCAGTATCGGCAGATGTATGCGCCTGAGCGTGCCCAGCGGCCCCTGCCCCAGAGACCGCGCGGCGGCATCCATATTCGCATGCACCATGCTCTGCCCGCCCTCATAGGCGCCAAGCGCCGCTGCCAGAAAGCGCACCATATAGGCCGCGATCAAGAGCCAGATAGAGCCGGTGATCAACAACCCCGTGGACAGGCCGAACTGGGCTCGCATCCAGGCATCGAGCGCATTGTCAAAGGCGGCAAAAGGCACGATCAGCCCGACCGCGATCACCCCGCCCGGCACCGCATATCCCAACCGCGCCAAATAGGCGGCACCGTCCGAGCGCCGACCCGGCCTGAGTCGCTGGAAGAAGCCGACGCAGATCGCTGCTGTCACCGTCACCACAGCCGCCGTACCCGCCAACGTCAGTGAGTTGCGAATAAACCCGACATAGCGACGCGACAGCAGGTTCTGCTCCGATTCCAGCCCCATTTGCACCAGGATCACCACCGGCAGGAGAAAGCCCAGAACCACCGGCACCGCGCATAGGGTAAAGGCGGCAAATGCGCGCCACCCCGTCAGGTCGCCCGCCGGCAGCGCCGCATGCCGGCGCCCGGACTGGTAGTAGCGCGCCTTGCCGCGCTGGGTACGCTCGGTCACAGCCAGCAGCAGTGCAAAGCCCAGCAGACACAGCGCCAGCTGCGCCGCCGCCGCCCGGTCAGCCATCGAGAACCAGCTTGTATAGATGCCAGTGGCAAAGGTCTGCACACCAAAATAGGCCACCGTGCCGAAATCGGCGATGGTCTCCATCACTGCCAGCAGAACCCCGCCCGCGATCGCGGGCCGCGCCATCGGCAGCGACACCCGCCAGAAGGCCGCCCATGGCCCGGTCCCCAGCGCCCGCGCCGCCAGAAAGGCACTTGCGCTTTGTTGCAGGAAGGCCGCCCGCGCCAGCAGGTAGACATAAGGGTAAAGCACCAGGATCAGCATCACCGCCGCGCCTTCGGTCGAACGGATCTCGGGGAACCAGTAGTCGCGCGGCCCCCAGCCCGTCACCTGACGCAGGGTCGTCTGCACCACGCCCGGATGATCCAGCACGAAGGTATACGCATAGGCCAGCACATAGGCGGGAAAGGCCAGCGGCAGCACCAGCGCGATTTCCAGCAAACGCACGCCGGGAAACCGTGTCATCGTCACCAGCCAGGCCGCTCCCACGCCCACGGCAAAGGTCCCGGCGGCCACCAGCGCGACCAGCAGCAAGGTTGTCGCCGCATAACCCGGCAACACGGTCTCGAGCAGATGGCTCAGCGTTTCGGTGCCGCCAGTCAGCGCCGCCAATGCCACCGCCACCATGGGCAACAGGCAGGCCATGGCGATGGCATAGGCCAGACCGCCCAGCAGGCGGGTGCCCGAAGACAGACGGCGGTGGGAGCCATGGGCGGCATATCGGGTTTCGGCCATCGCGGGTCCTGGCGGGTATTGCGGTTCTACCGCTCCTTAATCGACCATATTAGTCGGAAATACCAGTGCCTGAGGGGATATTCCCTCTCTCCTCGCCCCTGCGGGCAGGGCGCAAAACGACGCGGCCCCACGCGGATTCCTCTGCGCGGGGCCATCTGTCCCTGTCAGGCGGGATCAGTCGTAGCGACGCTGATCCTCGATCACCAGACCGTCCTTGGGCAGGCTGCCCGGAGCCACGACCTCGATCGCGCCCTTGAGCTTGAGCACTTCGACAACCGATCGGGCATAGGCCGCATCATCGCCGCCGCTGCTTTCGATCTGCACCGTCATGGCATCCATCTCGCCCACGCGGGTGGCGATCACCCGCGCCTTGACGATCTCGGCGTGTTTGTCGACCAGAGCCGCCACCTGTTCAGGACGCACGAACATGCCCTTGATCTTGGTGGTCTGGTCGGCACGTCCCATCCAGCCCTTGATCCGCATATTGGTGCGTCCGCAGGGCGAATGACCCGGCAGGACGGCGGACATGTCACCGGTGGCAAAGCGGATGAGCGGGTAATCGGGGTTGAGGGAGGTCACAACCACCTCGCCCACCTCGCCCGGCGCCACCGGCGTACCGGTTCCAGGGGTGACGATTTCGACGATCACATGCTCGTCGACGATCATCCCCTCCATCGCCGCGCTTTCATAGGCGATATTACCCAGATCGGCGGTGGCATAACATTGCAGGCACGAGATGCCACGATCAGCATATTCCTTGCGCAGCGATGGGAACAGCGCCCCGCCCCCTACTGCTGCCCTGGTAAAGCTGAGCGTAACGCCCATCTCCTCGGCCTTGTCGAGAATGACCTTGAGGTAATCGGGCGTACCGGCATAGGCGGTGCAGCCGATATCGCGCGCGGCGGTCACCTGCAATTCGGTCTGGCCTGTACCGGCGGGAAGCACGGCCGCACCGACCGCCCGAGCGCCGTTTTCAAAGATCATGCCAGCGGGTGTCAGGTGATAGCCAAAGCAGTTCTGCACGATATCGCCCTGCCCGATACCGGCGGCATGCAGGAAACGCCCCATGCGCCACCAGTCGTGATCGGTGCCGCCCGGCTCGTAAATCGGGCCCGGAGACTGGAACACATGGGCAAATCCGTGCGCCGGCTTGACGGTGAAACCGCCAAATGGGGGATGCTCGCTCTGCGCCCGGCTCAACTCCGACTTGCGCAGCACCGGCAACGCCGCCAGAGCTTGCAAATCCGTGATTGCGGCCGGGTCGACATCGGCCAGCAGCCGCGCAAATCCATGAGCGGATTTGGCGCGTGCGATCTGCTCGGGCAGGTCGCGCGCCAGATCGGCGGTGCGTTGGTCGTCCGAGCGTGTTTCAAGCGTGTCAAAATGGGTCATGGCATGATCCTTCATCAGCTCAGCCACCGCTTGCGACGACGGTACGAGCGCACGTCGCGGAAGCTCTTGCGGCCCTCATCGGACATGCCGAGATAGAATTCCTTGACGTCCGGATTCTCGCGCAGATCCTTGGCAGGGCCATCCATCACCACACGGCCCGATTCCAGGATATAGCCGTAATGGGCATAGCGCAGCGCCACGTTGGTGTTCTGTTCGGCCAACAGGAAAGACACGCCTTCCTTTTCGTTCAGGTCGCGCACGATCTCGAAGATCTCCTCGACCAACTGCGGCGCCAGACCCATCGAGGGTTCGTCCAGCAGAATGGTCTCGGGCCGCGACATCAGCGCCCGCCCCATCGCCACCATCTGCTGCTCACCGCCCGAGGTATAGCCTGCCTGACTGCGGCGGCGCTCCTTGAGGCGGGGGAAATAGTTGTAGACCAGTTCGAGATCACGCTGAATGTTGGCGCCGCCATCCTTGCGGGTATAGGCGCCGGTCAGCAGGTTTTCCTCGACGGTCAGGTGTTCGAAACAATGACGGCCTTCCATCACCTGGATCACGCCCTTGGTCACCAGGGCGGCCGGGTCCTGTTCGTGAATGGTCTCGCCGCGGTACTTGATCGACCCTTTGGTCACCTCACCGCGTTCGGAATGCAGCAGGTTCGACACTGCCTTGAGCGTTGTCGTCTTGCCGGCGCCGTTACCACCCAGCAGCGCGGTTATCCCGCCCTTGGGCACGGTGAGGCTGACACCCTTGAGCACGAGGATCACGTGATTGTAGATCACCTCGATATTGTTGACCTCCAGCAGGGTTTCCACCTGCGTATCCGTGGTTGTTGCCGCATCCAGCATCCGCGCTTGTCCTCATTGGCCCCGGTTCGCCGGGGATGATCGGGGTGGGACGGCGGCGGACCGCCGTCCCGGGTTCGATGCGAGCCCGATTGCCGGGCCCGGTCACACGCTTAGTTGCAGCGCGGCGAGATGTTGTTCTCGGTCGCGTAGGCGTTCGAGTCTTCCTCGATCAGCGCACCGATGACTTCGCTGTCGGTCGGTTTGAAGTCCGAGATCAGCGACCAGGTCTTGGATGCCGCATCCCACTGGGTCACGCCGACCAGGGCGTCACCGCCGTGGTTGCTGCACGACACCGAGAAGGCCGGGCCAAAGTTCGGCAGACCCAGTTCGGCCATCTTCGCTTCGGTCATTTCCAGTGCTTCCATACCGTCGCGCATGTCGGCGGCGGTGATGTCGGCCTTGCCCGAAATCTCCTGTGCCTTCTTGGCGGCTTCGGCGGCCAGCATGGCGGCATAGAGACCACGGTTGTAGAGAACGGTACCAACCTGGTCACCGGCGCCGGCGGCCTTACCTGCGTCGATCACGTATTTCTGCAGATCGTCGAACAGCGGGAAATCGGTGCCGACGTTGTGGAAGGTCAGCGCCTTGTAGCCATTGGCGGCGTCACCGGCGGGCAGCACGTCGTTTTCCGAACCCGACCACCAGATGCCGATGAAGTTTTCCATCGGGAAGCGGATGTTGGCAGCTTCCTGCACCGCGACCTGGTTCATCACGCCCCAGCCCCACATCAGCACAAAGTCAGGCTTGTCGCGACGGATTTGCAGCCACTGCGATTTCTGCTCCTGACCCGGATGGTCGACCGGCAGGGTGCTCAGCTCGAAACCGTGCTTCTTGCTCAGCTCTTCCAGGGTGCGGATCGGTTCCTTGCCATAGGCAGAGTTGTGATAGACCAGGGCGATCTTCTTGCCCTTGATGTCGCCACCGTTGCTCTCCAGCAGATAGTTCACCGCACCCGAGGCACCATCCCAGTAGTTGGCGGGATAGTTGAAGACATGGCTGAACACGTTGCCGTTCTTGGCCGAGGTACGGCCATAACCCATCGAGTGGATCGCGATGCCGTCAGCGGTGGCTTTGGGGATCAGCTGATAGGTAATGCCGGTCGACAGCGGCTGATACACCAGGGCGCCCTGGCCCTTGGTGGATTCATAGCATTCGACACCCTTTTCGGTATTATAGCCGGTTTCGCATTCCAGCACGTTGGCCTTGACGCCGCCGATGCCGCCATCACGCTCGTTGAGCAGGGTGAAATAGTCGGCATAGCCGTCGGCAAACGGGATACCGCCCGCGGCATAGGGGCCAGTGCGATAGCTGAGCGACGGGAAAGTCAGGTCAGCCAGAGCCGGACCTGCGGCCATCAAGGCGCCCAGCGCCACGGTTGCCAGTTTCATTTTCATCGGGTTTTTCCTCCCTTGGTTTTGACCGATGGTGGTGTACGGGGCGATCCTACCGCCCCGTATCGGGATGCGCCTGCCCGCCTCAGTGCGGGAAGGGCCAGAGCCGCAGTTTCTCCTTGGCGACGCGCCACAGCTGCGCGAGGCCATGCGGCTCCATGATCAGGAATGCGACGATCAGCGCGCCGACGATCACCAGCTGAAGATGCGCCACGATATCGGTGGGCCAGCCCAGCATGTCTGCGCCGACAACCTTCAGGACCACCGGCAGCAGCACCAGAAAGGCCGCACCCGCGAATGAGCCGAAGATAGAACCAAGGCCGCCGATGATCACCATGAACAGTACCAGGAACGACTTCTGGATGCCAAAGGCCTCGCCTACCTCGACCGCGCCCAAGTAGAGCGCAAAGAAAAGCGCGCCCGAGATGCCGATGAAGAAGGAACTGACGGCAAAGGCGGTCATCTTGGCCTTGAGCGGGTTCACCCCGATGATCTCGGCCGCGATATCCATGTCGCGGATCGCCATCCAGGTCCGGCCCATGGTGCCACGGGTCAGGTTGCGGGCGATCAGGGCGCAGGCGGTCAGGAAGACCAGGCAGAACAGGTAGGTGGCCCAAGCCGGCGCATTGGGGCCGGTGATGATGATGCCGAACGCATCCCGCTCGGGCGCGTTGATCTGACCCGAGGCCGAGTAGTTGTAGAACCACGGCACGCGGTTGAACAGCCAGACCAGAAAGAACTGCGCCGCCAGCGTGGCCACCGCCAGATAGAACCCCTTGATCCGCAGACTGGGCAGGCCGAACAGCACCCCTACCGCCGCGGTGATGCCGCCGGCCAGGATCACATGAACGAACATGCTTACCTCGGGAAAGGCGGTCATCAGCTTGTAGCAGGCATAGGCGCCCACGGCCATGAACCCGCCGGTCCCCAGGCTGACCTGGCCGCAATAGCCGACCAGGATGTTCAGCCCGATCGCGGCGATTGCATAGATCAGAAACGGCAGCAACAGCGCGTTTGCCCAGTAGTCGTTGATCACGAACGGGATGATCCCGAAGGCGATCGCCAGCACGACATAATACCGATAGCGGTCGAACTTGATCGGAAAGGTCTGGCTGTCGGCCTGGTAGGAGGTTTTGAAATCTCCGGCTTCACGGTAGAACATCGCTTACATGCCCCCTTCGGACTGCGCGCGGTTGCGGGCCGCGGCATCGAGTTGATTTGTCTTTTTTGCATAGCCGCTCGCTTCGGCGGCCCGGACCAGCCGCAGATACGCGACGATCCCCATGATGAACCCGGCAAAGGCCAGGAGGCTGGCGATGATCAGCTGGCGGTCGGTCAGGTCCTGCGCGGTCAGGGCAATATACCCAAAGGCCCAGAAGCCCGACCAGGCGACGACATTCACGATGGCGATCAGCTTGTTCATCTTTCCTCCCCTTTGCGAAGGTTCCGGGCGGGCGACCCCGTTGCGGCCCTGGCCGCAACGGGGTCGCCCACCGGAGCCTCAGACCCTTTCGATGATCTTCTCGCCGAACAGGCCCTGCGGCCGGAACACGAGGAAGATCAGCGCCAGAACATAGGCGAACCAGTTCTCGGTGGCGCCGCCCACCAGCGGGCCGATCGCGAACTCGAACAGTTTTTCACCCACACCGATGATCAGCCCGCCGACGATGGCGCCGGGGATCGAGGTGAAGCCGCCCAGCATCAGCACCGGCAGCGCCTTGAGCGCAATGAGCGACAGCGAGAACTGCACGCCCGACTTGGTGCCCCACATGATGCCCGCGACCAGCGCCACGAAGCCGGCAACCGACCAGACCAGAACCCAGATGAAGTTCAGCGAGATGCCGACGCTCAGCGCCGCCTGGTGGTCGTCGGCCACCGCGCGCATTGCCCGACCCTGCTTGGTATACTGGCTGAAGGCCACCAGCGCCGCCACCAGAAGCGCCGCGATAACGGTCGCCACGATGTCCAGATTGTCGATGAAGAAGCCGTAGCCGAAGATGCCATAGGTGGTGTCATCGATCCACACGTTCAGGCCCTGCGGCAGACCCACATCCAGCGTCTTGATCTCCGAGCCCCACATCAGGTCGGCTACGCCTTCGAGGAAATAGGCAAGTCCGATGGTGGCCATGAACAGGATGATCGGCTCTTGCCCGACCAGGTGGCGCATCACGAACTGCTGCACCGCCCAGGCCAGCAGGACCATCACGCCCATCGTCAGGATGATCGCCAGGAAGCCGGGCACGTTCCAACCGAAATGGGTGATATGCCCGCCAAAGATGGCGTTGATCAGATGCGAGAATGGCACCTGTCCGTTCATGATGCCCACCAAGGTCATGGCCGCGAACAGCGCCATCACGCCCTGAGCATAATTGAAGATGCCCGAGGCCTTGTAGATCAGAACGAAACCCAGCGCGACCAGCGCATAGAGCACGCCCGCCATCAGGCCGTTCAGAATCACCTCGATCGCGAAAATCAGTTGGTCAGACATGTCCCGTGCCCCCGGTTTCCATCGTGTCGTTCAAGCGAAGATCAGTCATGGGCCACCCCCAGATAGGCGTCGATGACCTCCTGGTTGTTGCGCACCTCTTCAGGCGTGCCGTCACCGATCTTCTTGCCGTAATCCATCACCACCACCCGGTCGCTCAGGTCCATGACCACGCCCATGTCGTGTTCGATCAGGGCGATGGTGGTGCCGAACTCGTCATTCACGTCGAGGATGAAGCGGCTCATATCCTCTTTCTCTTCGACGTTCATGCCGGCCATCGGCTCGTCCAGCAGCAGGAGCTTCGGCTCGGCCGCCAGCGCGCGGGCCAATTCGACCCGCTTTTTCAGACCATAGGGCAGGCGCGAGACCGGGGTCTTGCGGATATGCTGGATTTCGAGGAAGTCGATGATTTTTTCCACCGCCTCGCGGTTCTGGGTTTCCTCGCGCTCGGCCTTGCCGCGCCAGAGCGCCTGGCTCAGCAGACCCGCTTTCATATAGTTCAGCCGCCCGGTCATGACGTTATCCAGAACGCTCATACCCTCGAAGAGCGCAATGTTCTGAAAGGTGCGCGCGATGCCCTGGCGGGCGACCTCATAGGGGCGCATCGCCGGACGGCGCGATCCGTGAAACCAGACCTCGCCCTCCTGCGGCACATAAAAGCCCGAGATCACGTTCAGCATCGAGGACTTTCCGGCGCCGTTCGGGCCGATGATCGCGCGGATCTCGCCCTCGCGAATGTCGAAGCTGATATCCTTGATGGCCACCACACCGCCGAACCGCAGGGTGATGTTCTTCATCTCCATCACCACGCCGCCAATCTTGCGGCCGTCCGCGGTGGTGTATCCTTCGGATGCGTCAAGCATCGGTGTCTCCCTTGTCTTTCAGCAGTGCCCCGGCTGACGGGACGGTGGGCGGGGCGATGCGCCCAAAGGGCGCGAGCGACGTCCCGCCGGACCTCATTCCGCCGCCACCTGCTGCGGGGCGGTCGGCATGACCTTGGCGTCGCAGATCGTCAGCGTCGCCTTGATCGCGCCCTTGCGCCCGTCCTCATAGGTCACCTCGGTCACGGTCGAGACCTTTTCGGACCCGTCATAGAGCGCCGCGATGATATCGGCGAACTTCTCCTCGACGATACGGCGGCGCACCTTGCGGGTGCGGGTCATCTCGCCGTCATCGGCATCCAGTTCCTTGTGCAGCACGACAAAGCGATGCACCTGGCAGCCCGACAGCATCGGGTCCTCGGCCACCGAGGCGTTCACCGTCTCCACATGCGAGCGGATGGTTTCCAGCACCTTGGGATGACCCGCCAGTTCCTGATAGCTGGCATAGGCGATGTTGTTGCGTTCCGCCCAGTTGCCGACCGCCGTCAGGTCGATGTTGATGAAGGCGACGCAACGGTCCTTGCCATTGCCGAACAGCACCGCCTCGAGGATGTCGGGATAGAACTTCAGCTTGTTCTCGACATATTTGGGCGCGAACATGCTGCCATCGGCCATCTTGCCCACATCCTTGGCGCGGTCGATGATGCGCAGGTGGCCCGAGCCTTCCTCGAAGAACCCGGCATCTCCGGTGGCGACCCAGCCCTCGGCATCCTTGGTCGAGGCCGTGCTTTCGGGGTTCTTGTAATACTCCACAAAGGTGCCCGGCGAACGATAGAAGATCTCGCCATTCTCGGCGATCTTGATCTCCACATCGGGGGCGGGCACGCCTACGGTATCGGCGCGCACCTGGCCATCGGGCTGCACGGTGATGAACACCGTTGCCTCGGTCTGGCCGTAGAGCTGTTTCAGGTTGATGCCCAGCGAGCGGTAGAAGTCGAAGATTTCGGGTCCAATCGCCTCACCCGCGGTATAGCCTACGCGCACATTGCCAAAGCCCAGCGTATCCTTGAGCGGGCCATAGACCAGCGCATTGCCGATCGCGTATTTCAGACGGTCACCGGCGCTGACCGGTTCACCATCCAGGATCTTGCCGCCCACCTTCTTGGCATGCGCCATGTAGCGGTGGAACATGTTCCGCTTGAGCGGGCTTGCATCCTCCATCCGGATCATCACGTTGGTCAACTGTGTCTCGAACACGCGCGGCGGGGCAAAGAAATAGGTCGGCCCGATCTCGCGCAGGTCGGTCATCATGGTGTCGGCGCTTTCGGGGCAGTTCACGCAGAAGCCGCACCAATAGGCCTGGCCGATCGAAAAGATGAAATCGCCCACCCAGGCCATCGGCAGATAGGAGAGGATGTTCTCGTCCTTGGTCAGATTGTCGAACTTGGCCGAGTTCTTGGCGCTTTCGATCACGTTGCGGTTCGACAGCACCACGCCCTTGGGCTTGCCCGTCGTGCCCGAGGTATAGAGCATCACGCAGGTATCGTCATAGGTGATCTCGGCAATCCGCCGGTCAAGCTCGGCATCGAACCGGTAGTGCCCGGCACGCCCCTCGGCCATCAGGTCTTCGAGCGCGTTCATCTGGCTGTGGTCGTATTTCCGCATGCCGCGCTTGTCGGTGTAAAGGATGTGCTGGACCTGGTGCACGGTCTCCTGGATCTCGATGACCTTGTCGACCTGCTCCTGATCGCCACAGACAACGAACTTGGCGCCGCAATGCTCCATCACATAGGCCATCTCTTCGGCCACCGCGTCCTGATAGAGCGGCACCGGCACGGCGCCCACCATCTGGGCGGCCACCATCGACCAGTAATGCGCGGGACGGTTGCGACCAATCACGGCGACATGATCGCCCTTTGCCACACCCAGCTCCAGAAATCCCAGCGCCAGTGCGCGGATCTCAGCGGCGGTTTCGGCCCAGGTCCAGCACTGCCAGATGCCGAATTCCTTTTCCCGATAGGCGGGCCGGTCCCCGTATTGGGTTGCGTTGCGGTTAAGCAGCGCCGGAAGGGACTGAAGCCCCTCTGCGCCAGACTGCGTCTGAGCCAATCTCTTTCTCCCTCCCGTTGCCGGCCCGCTCCTTCGGGCCGGACATCATCGCCTGCGGATACCGACCAGACGATTCTGCCCCATCAGGGACAGGCGTATTGATCGGGGCCAATATTTTCGTGATGTTTTCGCAATTCTTACGAATTGTAACAGGTCTCTCCCTGCGTCATTTCACCCGACCCCGCGCAGGCACGAAACCCTCACCCCTCTTGCGCCGGAACGTCAGGCTGGCGTTTTGCCGCTGCCACGAGACGGACAAGAACCTTTTCCCCCTGTCACGCCGGTGCTAGCCATGGCGCCAAGGGGGATATCAGCCATGGACAGGAACGATCAGTGGATCAAGGCCATGACCAGTGCCGGTCTGAACCTGATCGCTCAGGGCCTGTCGATCTATGACAACAACCTGCGCCTCGCCGTCAGCAATCGGCGCTTTCAGGAAATGTTTCACCTGCCCGACCGGCTGATCCGACCCGGCGCCAGGTTCGACGACACCATCCGCTATATCGCCGAGCGGGGCGATTACGGTCCGGTCGACGATATCGACGCACTGGTCCGCAGCCGGGTCGAACAGGCGCTGGCCTTTGTCCCGCATTACTTCGAACGGGTCCGTGCGAATGGTCAGGTTATCTCAATCGAGGGGGCACCGCTGCCGCAGGGCGGCTGGGTCACGGTCTATACCGACATCACCCGCACCAAGCGGATCGAGGAGTTGCTGCGCGCCCGGTCCGAGGAACTCTCGGGCCAGCTGCTGGCCCATGCCGAGGAGCTGGGCGCCACCAACCGCAAGCTGGCCGCCACCATCAGCGCGCTGGAAGAGGCGCAGCGCCAGCTGACCGAGATCGAGGCGCGCACCCGCCTGACCACCGAGATGATGCCGGCCCATATCGCCCATGTGGACCGCGACGGCCATTACACCTATTCAAATCGTCGACTGAGCGCGGTGATGCCCGGGAGACCCTCGGACATTCTGGGCCTGCATATCTCGGATGCGCTGGGCCCGGATGCCTTTGCCAAGATCGGTCCGCATCTGGAGGCCGCTTATGGCGGCGACAGCCCGGTCTTCGAGTTCAACGAAGCCCATGATTCCCGCCGTATCCGGGTTGCCTTTACCCCCGACGGGGCGGGTGGCGTCTATATCCTGTCAATGGATGTGACCTCGGAAACCCAGGCGCGCGTCGCCCTGCAACAGTCACGCCGGCGCGCGATGGCGGCGCAGATGACCAGCGGACTGGCGCATGATTTCTCGAACCTGTTGACCATCATCCTGGGCATGATGTCGAAGATGGAAAAGATGGACCTGCCCGAAGAGGCGGTCGAACTGGTCTCGGCCACACAGGCCACGGCACAGCGGGGCGGGCGCCTGCTCAATCGAATCGCCGACATGACCGGCAACCGTACCCTGCGCCCGCGCGCCACCGACATGCACGGGCTGCTCGAGGATCTCAAGCTGCTGGCCACCCCCAGCCTGCCGCGCGGGATCGGGCTGAGCGTGCTGGACCACACGCCCGACGAGGCGCTGATGCTGGATGCCGGCATGTTGCAGGATGCGCTGCTGAACCTTGTGCTGAACGCGCGCGACGCCTGTGGTGCCAATGGCCAGATCACCATCAGCGCGCATGCCATTTCGCGCATCTGGATCGAGATCGCGGTGACCGACACCGGGCCGGGGTTCTCCAAGGAGGCGCTGGAAAAGGCGCTGAACCCGTTCTTTACCACCAAGGGGAGCGAGGGGTCGGGCCTGGGCCTGCCCATGGTCTATGACATGGTCAAGCTGGCGGGAGGCGACATGCGCATCGCCAACACCCCTACCGGCGCCGCCATAACCCTGCGCCTGCCCTATCGTGCGGCGCCACAGGTACAAGGCGGTCTGGCGCTGCTGGTCGAGGATAACGAGGACCTGCGCGCCACCTTTCGCGACATGCTGGTCGAACTGGGGTATTCGGTGATCGAGGCCACCTCGGCCGACGAGGCCAGCGCGCTGGCCGCCGATATCGAGGATATCGCGCTGGTGCTGTCCGACATCAAGCTGGAAGGCGACGCAACCGGCATCGACCTGCTGAAACGATTGCCCAAGTCGCTGCCCTGTATCCTGATGACCTCGCTGCCACTGTCCGACCCGCTGCACCGCGAGGCATTGACGCGCGGCCCGGTGCTGCGCAAGCCCTTTACCCGCGCGCAACTGGCCGCGCTGCTGCGACCCGAGGAGGGATCATGACCGCCCCGCTCGTCACCATCCTGGACGATGAACCCGAGATCCGCCTGATCCTGACCGAGGCACTGGCCGAGGCCGGGTTCCGCACCCAGAGCTTTTCGCGCGCCCGCGAGTTCGAGGCCTCGCTGAAGCGGGTGACGCCGGATGTCTGCCTGGTCGACCTGTCGCTGCCCGATACCGACGGGCTGGCATTGGTGCACCGGCTGGCGCTGGAACAGGGGGCGACGGTGATCATCATCTCGGGCCGGGCACAGGTGCAGGACCGGGTCACCGGGCTGGAGCTAGGGGCCGACGACTATATCACCAAACCGTTTGACCCCGCCGAGGTGGTGGCCCGCATCCGCGCCCGCCTGCGCGACGGCCAGCGCGGGCCGGTTTCGGGGGGTGGTGACACCGCCGAGTTCAACGGCTGGACCGCCCATTTCGACCGCTACGCGCTGGAAGACGATACCGGCGCCGAAACTCCGTTTTCCCATGCTGAAGGCGAGGTTCTGCGGCTGTTCCTGGAAAGCCCAAAGCGTCTGATCAGCCGCGCCCAGATGCAAGAGGCATTGGGCGGCGGTGCCGGCGACAGCTTTGACCGGGCCATGGATGTGCGCATCTCGCGCCTGCGTACCAAGCTGCGCGAAGACCCCAAGAACCCGCGCTTGATCAAGACGATCTATGGGGCAGGTTACATTTTTCTGGGCGATGTCAGCTGGCGCTAGGATCGGGGCCTTAGGCCACAGAGTTGACCTGTACGGCCCGCCAGCGATAGACTCCTCAACAGATGCGCGGACTCATAGAGCGGCGGCAGCAATGCCCGTCGCAGTCTTGGCGCAACGGGAGGCTGCCATGCATTCCTATCTCGAAATCCGCAAGCGCATGCTGTTCAAGGCAGTACGCCGCTATACCCTTGCCGACATGGCCTGGCGGCAAAGTCTGGAACAGGCCGCGACCCTGGTGCCAGACGCCATGGGGCGAAGCTATTTGATGATCGGAAATCCGGGCTCTCGCGTGCGGCGTCTTTTTGACGAGCGGGACCGGGCAATACAGCGCCTGACAGCGGCGCAGGCCAAGCTGCACGAGGCACGCGCCCGTATCGACGGTCAGCAAGCCGAAGCGCATATCCTGTTGATCGCCCGCCACTGAGGCGGCGACATCATCGGGGGCTACCTCTGTCAGGCCACGAAAAGCGGCCTGTTCGCCTTGAACCATGGCACCAATGCCTCGCGAAAGGCGCGTGGTTTCGCCGCCCGCCAGACATCGCGATGCGCAACCACCCAGATATCGGCGTAGGGCTGCGGTGGCAGCAGCGGCACCTGCACCAATCCCGGCGTGGCCCGGCCCAGAAACATCGGCATCCGCACCGCGCCCAGCCCCGCCTGCGCGGCACCGACCATGGCCGCCATATCATCAAATACCAGACGCAGCCGGGTGTTCGGATATTGCTCCAGTACCACCTGCGGCACGCGCGGATTCTGCTCGTAGGCGATCCAGTCCACCGCCGTTGCCGGATCGGCGGCCAGCCGTTCGGCAAGCTCTGGCGCAGCGAAACTTGCCGCGTGCTGTGAACAGAGCCTTAAACCGGTCAGCGTATCGCCCGGGCTGCGGCTGATACGAATGGCCAGATCGGCCTCGCGCCGGGTCAGGTCCAACAGGTCGTTGGTGGCCCTGAGCCGGATCTGGACCTGCGGATGCGCTTCGGCAAAGCGCGCCATGACCGGCGCGACATGCGGCCCGACAAGGAGTTGTGGCGCGGTGATCACCAATTCGCCGTTCAGGCTCTGGTCGCGGCCTTGCAGGCGGCGTAACAGATCGTCCTGCCGCGCCTCCATCCCGGCGGCGTGTTCAGCGACCAGCCGACCAGCATCGGTGGCGCGGTACCCGTCGGCCAAACGCTCGAACAAGACCTCGCCCAGCGCCGCCTCGGCCCGCAGGATCCGCCGCGACACGGTGGTATAGTTGAGGTCGAGTTCCGCAGCAGCCGCAGCAAGCGTGCCACCGCGCACCACAGCCAGTACCGTTTTCAGATCGTCCCAGTCGATTTGCATGACGTGCATTTATGCATGTCGCTTATGCATTACCACGCGTTTTTGCGACACATCCGCGTGATTATGCTTTTCCAATCGCAACCGTGAAGGAAATCCAGATGATATACGCCGTTTTCAAGGCCACCATAACCAACCCCGCCGCCCTGGCCAGTTATCGCGAACGGGCCGGCGCCGCCCTGGCCCGTCATGGTGGCAAGGTTGAGACCGCAACACCTGCCGCAACTGCCCTGGACGGAGCGCCCGACATCCCGGACGTGGCTGCACTGCTCAGCTTCCCGGACGCAGCAGCCGCGCGCGCCTGGATAGACGACCCGGATCTGGCCGAACTGCACGGCCTGCGCCGTAGCGCAGGCAGCACCGAGATCCTGCTTCTGGGTTAGGGCCGCGCGTTCAGCTGACGGATCGCCGAGGCCAGCCGCTCTGCCACCTTGCGGCTGGTCTTGCGCGACGGATGGATCAGGTCGGGCGCGAAATAGGTCAGACCACCGGGAGGCACGATATCCTGCATCGAAATGTAGAACACGCCCTCGTCAGTGTCGGCAAAGCGTGCAATCCGCGCTTCCAGCTCGTCACCGTCGTTCTTGCAGTGCTCGATCGGGGTCAGCAGATTGGGGCTACGCAGGTAGCCCGGATAGATCACCCGCGCCCCTTGGGCCCTTATCTGGCGGATCAGGTCGGGGATCTGGCCGCTCTCGCCATCTTCCGAGATCAGCCGGTTCATCACCGTGCCGCACCGGCCACATCCGCAGCCGAATAACAGATCGTTGCCGCCGCCATTGACCACCACCCAGTCCCAGTTTCCAGGCTCGTATTGATAGGGCACGTTCAGCCCGCGCCCCTCGTCGCCCTCGTCACGGGTGAGCATCCAGGCACCGCTGAAGGACCGGTCCACTACCGGCTGCCCCAGTTCTTTTGCCATCACATCCGGGATCGAGCTGCCCAATGCCGAGTTCCACGACAACAGCGAATCGCCGATCGCCAGGATGCGCGCATCCTGATTGCGGCTCACCGAGTCCTGGCAGGCCGCCAGAACCCCGGCAAAAGTGACAAGGAACAAAAGCGTGCGTAACATCCCGTCTCAACCCTCAGAACAATTCGAGTCAAATTTTCCCTCCGTAAAGTGACGGAAGAACCGGGCAGAAACATGGCACGAGGTGGATTTTCTGATGTGTTAACCCAGCGCGCGCACCGCGTGGTCCAGAACCCGCAATCCGGCAACCAGGTCCCGCTCGTCGGTATCTTCGGCAAAGTCATGGCTGATCCCGCCAATAGACGGCACGAACAGCATCGCCACCGGCATCAGGCGCGACACGTTGGTGGCATCGTGCAGCGCGCCCGACGGCATGCGCCGCCACCGCCCCGGCGCCACCGCTTCGGCCCCTTGTTCCAGTGCCGCACGCAGGGCCGGGTCCATCGCCACCGGCTCCAGCCCCAGGAGCGGACCAAAGCTCAGCTTCATGCCGCGCGCCTCGGCCACCTCCTGCGCGGTGGCACGGATGATCTCTTCCATCCGTGCCAGCCGCGCAGTGTCGCCATCCCGCCACTGCATCGAGAACCGCGCCCGCCCGGGCACGATGGACGAGGCGTTGGGATGCAGGCTGACATGACCGATGGTCCAGACGGTGCGCGGGGTGACCACGTTGCGGAACCGCTCTTCCAGCCGCGCGTTGAACTCACCCAGCGCCTGGAACGCGTCGCGGCGCAGATGCATGGGCGTGGTGCCGGCATGGTTCTGCTGCCCCTCGAATGTCACCTTCATGTCGCGGATCCCGACGATATCGCCAACCACCCCGATCTGCTCACCCTCTGTATCCAGCGTCGGACCCTGTTCGATATGCATCTCGACAAAGCCGGTGAACTGCGCCGGATCGACAAAATCGCCCGCCAGATCCGCCATCGACGCACGCGCCGTGGCAAAGGACACGCCCGCGTGATCGCTCAGCCCATCCGCCTCGGCCAGCGGCAGATGCCCCGACCAGATGGCCGAGCCGGTGGTGACCCCGAACCGCCCCTCTTCGTCTTGGAAACTGACGACCGAGACCGGCCTCGCGCTGCTCCGGGCGATTTCCAGCGCCGCGATCACCCCCAGCGCGCCGTCCAGCCAGCCGCCCTCCGGTTGGCTGTCGGAATGCGATCCCATCAGCAGCGACGGCCCCTCTGCCAGACCAAAGAGATTGCCGACCGGATCAAAGCGCACCTGCAACCCCGCCTCCTCCATCCGGCCCGCCAGCCAGCGCCGCGCCGCGATATCCGCCTCGGAATAGGCCGGCCGCACCACGCCCTTGCCAACCCCCGCCGCGCCAAAGCTGCGCAGCTTGTGCAGATCCTCCAGAAACCGCTCCGCGTTCACCGTCATCGCCTGTCCTCCCATCCCTTCATTTCGCCAAAAATACTCCCGCCGGAGGCATCCGCAACCAACCAAGGGCGCCAACGCCCGGTAAATTCGCGCAGTCGGCGCCAAACCCCTCTGGCCCCCGGCCCGATCCTTGCCTAAGAGTCTGCCCGAAGTGGAGGATGACATGTCTCACATCACCCTGATCCGTCACGGCCAGGCCAATACCCATGCCCGTGACGAGGCGAGTTATGATCGGTTGAGCGATCTGGGTCACCAGCAGGCACGCTGGCTGGGCTCGCATCTGGCCGACACCCGCGCTCATCATCCCCGCGTCTATTGCGGCACCCTGACCCGCCATCTGGAAACCGCCGCCAGCATGGGGCTCGCCGACGTGGTGCAGGACCCGCGCCTGAACGAGATCGAATACTTCACCCTCGCCGAGCTGTTCGAGGCGCAGCACGGGGTCGTCGTTCCCGAAGACCGCGAGGGGTTTGTCGAGCACCTGCCGATGACCTTCACCGCCTGGGCCGAGGGCCGTATCCAGGACGCGCCCGAAAGCTTCGAGCAGTTCGAAACCCGCGTTCAGACCGCGCTGGCCGAAATCGCCCAAGGGTCGGGGCCTGCCATCGTGGTCACTTCGGGCGGGCTCATCTCCATGGTGATGCGTCAGGCGATGGGACTGGATGTATCGGCGATGGCGCGGGTGGCACTTGCCATCATGAACACGTCGATGCATCGTCTCTACCCGATCGGCACGCATCTCAGCCCGGTGCTGTTCAATGCCGTCCCGCATCTGGAGGCCCCAGAGCGGCAGTTTGCTCAGACACATCTCTAGGGGGATCCGATGCAGCTTTATTGTGCGCCCGGCACCATTTCCGTAGCCGTCGCCATCGCGCTTCACGAGGCGGGGATCGAGCATGAGAAGGTACGGCTCGACTTTCGCGCAGCCGAACAGACCAAACCCGCCTACCACCAGATCAACCCCAAAGGCCGGGTGCCGGCGCTGGCTGTGCCGGGCGGCATCCTGACCGAGACCGGGGCGCTGCTAGAATTCATCGCCGACAGCGCGCCCGACAAGGGGCTGGTCCCCGCCGATCCGCTGCTGCGTGCCCGCATGCGCGAGGTGATGTATTACCTTGCCTCCACCATGCATGTGAACCACGCCCACAAGATGCGCGGTGCCCGCTGGGCCGATCAGGAGAGCAGTTGGGCCGACATGCGCGCCAAGGTGCCCCAGACGATGACCGCCTCGGCCGCCTATGTCGAGGCGAACGGCCTGCGCGGCCCCTTCGTGCTGGGCGAGGCGCTCAGCATCGCTGATTGTTATCTCTACGTGGTAACCAGCTGGCTCGAGGGCGACGGTGTCGATCTGGAGCCGTTCCCGAAAATCCGCGCCTTCCGCGCCGCGATGGAGGCGCGCGCCTCGGTCCAGGCCGTCAAGGCCGCCGGTCTGCTTTGAACAAAGGACAAGACATGACGCATCTCTGGGTCCGGGCCGAACAGCGCCCCAACGAGGAACGGGTCGGCCTGACCCCCGAAGGCGCCGCCACCCTGATCGCCGCCGGTATCCGGGTCACGGTCGAGGAAAGCTCGGTTCGCGCCATTGGTCTGAATGGGTACCGCGAGGCTGGATGTGAGATCGCGCTCGAGAACAGCTGGCCGGAGGCCCCGCGCGACGCCATCATCTTTGGGCTCAAGGAGTTGCCCGAGGACGGCACGCCCCTGCCGCACCGCCACATCATGTTCGGCCATGCCTTCAAGGGGCAGCATTCGGGCCGCCGGTTGCTTGAGCGGTTCAAGGCCGGGGGTGGCACGCTATACGATCTGGAATACCTGGTGGACGAGACGGGTCGCCGGGTAGCGGCATTTGGCTATTGGGCCGGCTATGCGGGCGCGGCGGTCACGCTCAAGGCCTGGGCCGCGCAGCAGCAAGACGGCATTTGCGGCCCTGTCGGCGTCTATCCCAGCAAGGACACGCTGAACGCGGCGCTCGCCGCTGAACTCGACGCCACCGGCGCGCCGCGCCCCCGCGCCATCGTGATCGGCGCCCTGGGCCGGGTCGGCACCGGGGCCGCCGACCTTTGTACCGCGATGGGTGTCGAAGTGACCAAATGGGACATGGCCGAGACCGCCAGCGGCGGGCCGTTCCCGGAAATCCTGGCCCATGACATATTCCTCAACTGCATCTTCGCCCGCCCCGGCACGCCGGTCTTTGTGCCGCGCGAGGCGCTGAGCGCACCCCGCGCCCTGACCGCCATCGGCGACGTGGCCTGCGACCCCGATAGCGACTACAACCCGGTCCCGGTCTATGATCGCGCCACCAGCTGGGACGCTCCGGTGCTGCGGGTAGCAGACAACCCAGTGCTTGACGTGATGGCGATCGACAACCTGCCCTCGATGCTGCCGGTCGAAAGCAGCGAGGACTATGCCGCGCAACTCCTGCCCTCGCTGCTGACGCTGACTGACCTGGAAACAGGGGTCTGGGGACGGGCACGGGCCACCTTCCTTGACCATCTGGAGGGATGATGGAAATCTATCTCGGATTTCTGGCCGGTACGTTGGGCACCATCTGCTGGATCCCGCAGGCCTGGAAAGCCTGGTCCAGCCGCAACACCGCCGGTCTGTCGCTGCCTTCGAACCTGCTGTTTCTGATGACAGTGTCGCTTTGGTTGCTCTATGGGCTGATGGTCGGTGACTTGCCGTTGATCGTCGCCAATGCCTGCGCCGCGGTGATCGTTCTGTCGATCATCACCGCCAAGTTGAAATTCGGATAAGGGAGAAACCCTCATGACCATCCATTGGTGTGGCACCGGCCTGTCGGCCATTCCCGGCCTGCGCCGCCTGATCGAGGCGGGCCATCCCGTCACCGTCTGGAATCGAACGGTCGAAAAGGCCCGAGCCGAGCTGGGCGACCTTACCAACGACATTCGCGCCTTTGACATCGACGCGCTTGGCGCGGTGCTGGCAAAGGGCGACGTGGTGGTCTCGATGCTACCGGGCGACTGGCACGTGCCACTGGCCGAACTTGCGATCACCAAGGGTGCGCATTTCGTTTCGTCCTCCTACATCTCGCCCGAGATGCGCGCGCTGGACGACCGCGCCCGCGCCGCCGGTGTGAGCCTGGTGAACGAGATCGGCCTTGATCCCGGCATCGACCACCTGATGGCGCATGAGCTGGTGGCCGATTACCGCGCCTCTGACGCGTTCGACGCCCAGAATCATCTGAGCTTCATCTCCTATTGTGGCGGTATCCCGAAACATCCCAACCCCTTCCGCTATAAGTTCAGCTGGTCACCGCTAGGCGTGTTGAAGGCTCTGCGCTCGCCCTCGCGCTCTATCCGCGACTATGCCCCGCTGGATGTGGCGCGGCCTTGGGATGCGATCAGTAGCTATACCGCGCCACTGCCCACGCCTGAAAGCTTCGAGGTCTATCCCAACCGCGACTCGCTGCCCTTCATGGGCCAGTACCACTTCGAGGAGCATTGGCCGGTCAAGGAATTCGTGCGCGGCACCCTGCGGCTGAATGGTTGGGCCGACGCCTGGGGCGATGTGTTCCGTGAAATCGAGACGCTGAAAGGCCCCGAGGGCGACGCTCGACTCAAGGAGATGTCCGACCAGTTCTGGACCGAGAACGCCTATGACGAAGGCGAACCCGACCGGGTCGTTCTCTGCGTCGGCCTGAAGGCAGAGAAGGACGGGCGCGAAGTCTGGCACAAATCCTATGTGATGGATGCCTGGGGCGACGCGCGCGGCACTGCCATGGCGCGGCTGGTCTCGATCCCGGTCTCGCTTGCGGTCGAGGCGGTTCTAAACCGCGAGATCACGGCAGGCGTTCATGCTGCCTCAAGCGACCCGAAGCTGACCCAACGCTGGATGGGAGAAGTAGGCAAGCTGGCGCAGCACCTGCAAATCGTCGATCACACCGTCTGAGCGGGGCGCTGCGTCCTCCCCTTCATTTCGCGCAAAAATACTCCGGGGGAGCCTACAAAATTCGACGAATTTTGTAGGCTGGGGGCAGAGCCCCCGCCCCCTCAGCCAACTCTTACATCAGATCGTTTTCCACATCCTCTGCCGAGATGCCCAGTGCATCCAGCCCGTTTTCCAGATGATCCGAAAGATGCGGCGAGCCCAGCAGATAGTCGGCGCAGGGGGTGGTTGCCTCGGCCTTGGCGGTCTCGATCGCCTCCCCCAGTTCCTCGGCCTCGAAACTGCCGCGTCCGATCCACATGATCGCGACCAACTCTGCTTGTTCGTCCTCGCTCATCCGGTCGATAAAGGCGCGCAGCTCTCCCTCAGCCCGGCTCAGCTCTCGCGCCATCATCGCCACCTGCGCCACCTTGCGTGCGGAAATCTCTAACATTCTGCCAACTCCTGTTCGCGTGTCCTGTTTCCATCAAACAGGCAACGGCCATCGCGTCTTTGATCTTACGCAAACTTGGCCGCACGCCAGAGGGCGCGAGAGAATTGTAATAGGCGCCCGATTTCCGGCGACCCCGACGCAGCTCTTGCGTTAGGTTCGGAACATGACCGATCTGCTGCTGCCCGACGACGACACACTGTATAGCGCACTCATGGCGCGCGATCCCGCCTGGGACGGTCGCGCCTATGTGGGCGTCACCTCGACCGGTATCTTCTGCCGGCTGACCTGCCCGGCGCGCAAACCAAAGCGTGAGAATTGTCGCTTCCTGCCCACGGTGGCGGCCTGTCTCGCCGCCGGATACCGCCCTTGCCTGCGATGCCGGCCGCTGCGGCCCGAGGGTGCGGGCGACCCTTTGGTAGCCCGCCTGCTCACCGCGCTCGAGACCGACCCGGCGCGACGCTGGACCGAGGGGGATCTGACCGAGATGGGCCTCGACCCCTCGACCGTGCGGCGCAGTTTCAAGCGGCAGTTCGGCCAGACTTTCCTCGATATGGCGCGGCAAGCACGCTTGCAGGCGGGGTTGACCACGCTGGCGCAGGGTGGTCGCGTGATCGATGCACAGCTTGAGGCCGGATACGACTCGCCCGCCGCTTTTCGCGCGGCGTTTGCACGGCATCTTGGCCTGCCACCGGGCAGCTTTCGCGCCAATGCAATGCTCCAGGCCGACTGGTTCGACACCCCCCTGGGCCCGATGATCGCGGTCAGCGACCGCACCCACCTGCATCTGCTGGAATTCGCCGATCGCAAGGCCCTGCCAACCGAGCTGAAGCGCCTGCACGCCAGTTGCAAGGGCGATCTGGGCTTTGGTCGATTGCCACCCATCGACCTGGCCCAGGCACAACTGACCGAGTTCCTGGCAGGGCAACGCTCCCGGTTCACCCTTGACCTGGCCTTGCACGGCACACTCTTTACCCGCCGGGTCTGGCAGGCTTTGCAGTCGCTGCCCGCCGGCAGCACGATCTCCTATTCCGATCTGGCCCGCCGATTGGGCCGACCCGAGGCGGTCCGGGCAGTCGCGCGCGCCAACGGCGCCAATCAGATCGCGATCGTGATCCCCTGTCACCGCGTTCTGGGCGCAGACGGGGCGCTCACCGGATATGGTGGCGGCCTATGGCGCAAACAGCGCCTGATCGAACTTGAACGGACCTATGCCCAGACCGAAAGGACATGCGCATGAACCAGATCGCCCTTGCCCAATCCTTTGCCGCGATGCACCGGCCCGGGCAACCGCTGATCCTCTACAACGCCTGGGATGCAGGCAGCGCGCAGGCGATCGCCAAGGCGGGCGCACGTGCGATCGCCACCGGTAGCTGGTCACTGGCAGCCGCGCAGGGTTATGCCGACGGGCAGCAAATGCCGCTGGAATTCGCGCTGCAAATCCTGTCCCGCATTGCAAGTCGGGTCGAGTTGCCGGTGAGCTTCGATTTCGAGGCAGGTTTTGCCAACCGCCACGGCGACCTCGCCACCAATACGGAACGCGTTATCGCCACCGGCGCGATCGGAGTGAATTTCGAGGATCGCATCATCGGGGATCGGGGTTTGCTACCCGTATCCGAGCAGGCCGCACGCCTGACCGCACTGCGTCGCGCGGCAGAGGCGACGGGTGTTCCGCTGTTCATCAATGCCCGCTCGGACGTGTTCTTTCAGGGCAACGCACCCGAGGATCATCCCGATCTGATGGATGAGGCGCTGACTCGTGCCCGCGCCTATGCCGAGGCCGGCGCGAACGGGCTGTTCCTGCCCGGGCTGGGCACTCCGGACCTGATCGGAGAAATCTGTGCCGCAGTCTCGCTGCCTGTGAACATCATGCAAACCGGCAAGACCCCCGACTACGCGCAACTGGCAGCACTGGGTGTCGCTCGAATTAGCCACGGTCCTGCCCCATGGGTCATGGC